>DASRAY010000064.1:0-18711 GCA_035637935.1 Sphingomicrobium sp. | reverse complement strand
TATGATTTGCGAGCCTTCGACGACGCGGTGGTCAAAGGCGGCAACGTGCCAATGGACGTGCTCGCCAAGAACGTCGACGATTACGTCGAGCGGACAAAGGCAAACTGAGCTAAGCCTATCAGGCATGCGATGGCATCAAGCTTTTGGGCTTGTCTTGACGGTGTTCCTCGCCGGGTGTGGAAATGATCACGCACCGAGCGAGCGCGACGAAATCCCTCCGTTCCGCGCCGCCGCTGCCACCGAGCCCGCCCAAACTACCCCAGCCACGTTTTTCTTTGACGATAAGCCGCTCGAACTGATGTCGCCCGACCGCCGTTTCCTTCTCCATAGTGAGACCATGGACGACGGGAAGGTGCAGCTCGTTGCAGGCCGCACCACTACGGGTTCAGGGCACCACGTAGTCGGAACCTTCGAGCCGCCAACCAGTGTCCTTTGGTCGCCCAATTCCGATTCGTTTCTAATCAATGATCAGCGTGGCTCTGGTCAGACCAGCTATCTCATCATCGCGCAGTTCGAGAGTGGACGCTTTCGGGTCAGCTCGGTTGCGCAATCGAATATCGCTCGAGAATACAATCGGATGATGGACTGCAATCTTTCACAAGGTCAAGTGACATCATTCGGAACGGATTGGCTCGACGCATCGACCATCATCGTGGATGTCCAGGCACAACTCCACAGCGGCGGCTGCCCGCTCGATCCGTTCGCCGGCAATCGGATAACCCTGCTCGTCGACGCTCGTTCGGGTGCCGTCGAACATCGTCGCTTATAGCGGGGGTAATGGGCCTCATTTCTTGCCGAGGAAGTCCGAGGCGATGTTGCCGATCTTGCCGAGGGCGCCGTCGCCCTGAAGCATCGAGGCATATTGGCCGAGCGCGCCCTCGCCGCCGATATGACCGATGATCTCCTGCAATTTGTCGGTCGGAAGCCCGGTCTCGGCCGCGGCGCCTTCGGCAGTGTCAACGTCCATCGGGTGGAACTTGGCGAGCGCCTGCACCGCCATTTGGACATGCTCGGGCGACAGGCCGACCTTAGCCGCGAGGTTCGTCACGTCGGGATTGTCGCTCAATTGGTTCAACAGACCGTCGAGAATGCCCATCCTGTCCTCCATCGCGCTTGAGAGTCGGTCTCCCGACTGTAGCACCTCCGGAAGACAGTTGCGCTAGCCCTTCGCCGGCTTCGCCTTCTGCTCGCGAATCCACGCCCGCATCTGCTGCTCGAGCACCGACAGCGGCACCGCGCCCATGGCGAGGAAAGTGTCGTGGAAGCCTTTGATGTCGAACTTCGGCCCGAGCTCGGCCTCGGCCTCCGAGCGCAGCTTCCGGATCGTCAGCAGTCCGAGCATGTAGGAATCGGCCTGACCCGGCCAGCTGATGTAGCGGTCGACCTCGGTTTCGACCTCGTGCTGCGACAAGGCGGTGTGCCCGGCGAGATAATCGATCGCTTGTTGTCGCGACCAGCCGTAGCGGTGGATCCCGGTGTCGATCACCAGCCGCGCCGCGCGCCACATCGCATAGCTTTGCTGGCCGAACCGCTCGTAGGGCGTGCGGTAGATGCCCATCTCGATCCCGAGCCACTCGCAGTAGAGGCCCCAGCCCTCGCCGTAGCCCGAGAAATAGAGGTTCTGGCGGAAGCGCGGAAGCGCCTTCTGCTCGACCGACAGCGCGGCCTGGAAGCTGTGGCCGGGCTCGCACTCGTGCAGCGTCAGCACCGGGATGTTGTACAGCGGCCGGCTCGGCAGATTGTAGGTGTTCATCTGGCAATTCTCGAGCCCGCCGCGGCCCCCGGTGTAGAAAGGCGCGAGCGCGTCGGGGACCGGGATGATGCCGAAGCGGCGGCGCGGGAGCAGGCCGAAATAATCGCCAATGACGTTGTCGGTGCGCTTGGCGACATAGGCCGAGACGCCCATCAGCTCGTCCGGCGTCTTCGCCTGGAATTGCGGGTCGGTCTTGAGGAACTTCAGGAACTCCTCGAACGAACCCTTGAACCCGGCCTCGCGCATCGTCTGCCGCATCTCGGCTTCGATCGCGGCGACCTGCTTGAGCCCGAGCTGGTGGATTTCCTCGGGGGTCAGGTCGGTCGTCGTAAATTCGCGGATCTGCGCCCGGTACCAAGCGTCGCCGTCGGGGACGTCGCGGGCAGCGATGGTCGTCCGAGTCTTCGGCAGATATTCGTCCCGATAGAAGTCGAGCAGCTTGCGATAGGCGGGCAGCACCGCTTCGTGGATCGCCTTGGCACCCGCGGCCTTGAGTCGAACCTGATCTTCCGCCGGCATGGTCCGCGGCGTGTTCTCGAACGGCTTGTAGAAGGCGCTCTTGCGCGGATCGTCGACGAGAAACACCGAAATCGAGGCATCGCGCCCTTCGAGGGTCGCGCGCGGCACGCTGAAGCCCCGCGCCAGCCCGGCGCGCATGTTGGCGATCTGCTCGTCGAAATAGCGCGGGATCTCGCGCATGCGGCCGATGTAACGCTGGAACTCGCCCGCATCGTTGAGCCGCTCGGAATCGAGATAGGTCCAGAACGAGCTGTCGCTGTTGAACGGCATTTCCCACAGACGGAAGCGGGCCTGGGCGATGTTGTTCTCGAGCAGGGTCCGGAACACCGCGGCATTGACCTGCTCGCCGGCCGACAATTGCCCCGCGGGGATCGCGTTCAGCTGCTGGAGCAGCTCCCGCAAATGCTCCGCGCGGCGCTGCTGGCTTGCAGCATCGACGTGCGGCAGGCTCGCGGTCGGCTTGATCTCGCCGTGGGAGTCGAGGAAATATTGGGACTCCCTGGCGTCCCAGGTCGAATAGCCGTTGTAGAGCGCCTTGAGCCGCGCGTCCGCCGAGCTTTGCGCCGCCGCCGGCGCCGCAGCCTGGACGTTCGTCGGCGTCAGCCCCGACGCCAGCAGCAAGCCCGCCAACCCCAACACTCGCATCATACTCTCGTCCTCCCGCGGCGGTGACTAGCAGTGCCAAGGGTCAAGGCAAGGCGGCAAGGTCGGGCGGCACGAAATGGCGCCGCGCTTCAACCGAGAACAAGCGTTCGGCCGAATAGAAGCGCAGCGGCCAGTCGCGCCGGCCCATCGGCGACAGCAACAGCTCGTTGACCAGCTCGTGGAGCGGCTCGCCGAGCTCCGCCTCGGACAGGAACAGGCGGACGCCGTGCAGGAACACGCGGGTGGTCGTCTCGTGATAGCCCTGCGTGTCGTCGTTCACCCCGCCGACGCTCTCGTTGAAGCGCCGGATGATGCCCGGCAGCTCCTTGTCGAGGGCGACATCGGGCCGCCGGGTCAGCAGATAGGTGGTCGCACCGAGATGCGCTTCGTGGGTCCATTCCTCGCGCGCCAGCGTGCGGGCGAGCAGCCCCTCGCCGAGATGCGCGATCTCGCCATCGGATTTGAACAGTCTGGGTCGGTATTCGGTCATCGATCGGGTCCTTGGTGGAGCCCGATCGGCGACCGGGCTCAAGCTGGTGTCGTTTGAGTCTGCGTTTGCTGCGCTTGGGACTGTTGCGCGGGCTTGGGGCCCGATTGTCGGACGCCCTCGTCGACCTGGTCCGCGAATTGCCGGAAGTTCTCGACGAACAGGTCGACGAGCTTCGCCGCGGTGGCGTCATATTCGGCCGGATTCGCCCAGGTGCCGCGCGGGTCGAGCAGCTTGCTGTCGACTTCGGGCACCGCGACCGGCACGTCGAAGCCGAAGTTAGGATCCTTGCGGAACTCGGCGTTCTTGAGGCTGCCGTCGAGCGCGGCGTTGAGCAGCGCGCGGGTTTCCTTGATGGGCATGCGCTTGCCGACGCCATATTTGCCGCCGGTCCAGCCGGTGTTGACCAGCCAGCAGTCGACCTCGCCCGCGGCGATCCGCTCCTTGAGGAGATTGCCGTAGATCGAGGGATGGCGCGGCATGAACGGCGCCCCGAAGCAGGTCGAGAAGGTCGCCTGCGGCTCGGTCACGCCGATCTCGGTCCCAGCGACCTTGGCCGTGTAGCCGGAGAGGAAGTGGTACATCGCCTGGTCGGGCGTCAACCGGGCGATCGGCGGCAGCACGCCGAACGCGTCGGCCGTCAGCATCACCACATTCTTCGGCACCGGCCCGAGATTGTCGGCCGACGAATTCGGGATGAAGTCGATCGGATAGGCGCCGCGGCTGTTCTCGGCGAGCGTCGCATCGTCGAGGTCGAGCGTGCGCGTCACCGGGTCGATCACGACATTCTCGAGCACCGTTCCGAAGCGCTTGGTGGTCGCATAGATTTCCGGCTCAGACTCGGCCGAGAGGCGGATCATCTTGGCGTAGCAGCCGCCCTCGAAATTGAAGACCGCCGTGTCCGACCAGCCGTGCTCGTCGTCGCCGATCAAGGTGCGGTTGGGGTCGGCCGAGAGGGTCGTCTTGCCGGTGCCCGAAAGACCGAAGAAGATCGCGGTGTCGCCTTTCGGCCCGATGTTGGCCGAGCAGTGCATCGGCATGATGCCGCGCTCGGGCAGGATGAAGTTCAGCAGGCCGAATACCGACTTCTTCATCTCGCCGGCATAAGCGGTGCCGCCGATCAGGATCAGCTTCTTGGAAAAATTGACCGCAACCACCGTCTCGCTGCGGCTGCCGTGCCGCTCGGGATCGGCGCGGAAGCTGGGCAGGTCGATAATCACATATTCCGGCGCGAAGTCGGCGAGCTCGTCCGCTTCAGGCCGCACCAGCAGGGTGCGGACGAACAGGTTGTGCCACGCTAGCTCGTTGACCACCCGCACGCGCACGCGGTGCTCGGGCTGCGACCCGCCGTAGAGGTCGGCGACATACAGCTGGTCCTTGCCGGCGAGCGCGAGCAGGAAATCGTCGTGGAGGCGATCGAACGCCGCCGGGTCCATCGGCTTGTTGCCGTTGTTCCACCAGATGACGTTCTCGGTCAGCGCGTCCTTGACCGTGAACTTGTCCTGCGCGCTGCGCCCGGTGTGCTTGCCCGTCTTGACCACCAGCGGCCCGTCCTTGGCGAGCAGGCCCTCGCCCCGGCGCACGGCATGTTCGACCAGCGGCGCGGTCGTCAGGTTCCAGAATATCTCGGCCGGCGTGGCGATGCCCTGCGCGTCAAGCCCGCGGTTCGGAACCCGGTCGGTCACGTCGAGAAACCCTTTCCTTACAAAGCCAAATGCGGCGACGGCCGGTGGGCCTGCCGCCGCATCCGATGCGTGTTTCGGTGCCTATAACCCCGAAGAAGTTGCGCGGTCAAAACGTCCGGGCCTGCTTGTCTCTCCGCAAGGCGCTGGCTAAGCCCGCCCGGTCAGGCGACTGGGGCACAAGAGCGGCGGATGAGCCAGGTAATCGCGCTGGTCGATGACGACCGCAACATCCTCACCTCGGTCTCGATCGCGCTTCAATCCGAGGGGTTCGTGACGCGCGTCTACACCGATCCGACCGTGGCCCTGAAGGCGATCGGCGAGAATCCGCCGGATCTCGCGGTGCTCGACATCAAGATGCCGCAGATGGACGGAATGGAGCTGCTGCGCCGAATTCGCGAGCATAGCGCGGTGCCGGTGATCTTCCTGACCTCCAAGGACGACGAGCTCGACGAGGCGCTCGGCCTCGCCATGGGCGCCGACGATTATATCGCGAAGCCTTTCTCGCAGCGGCTGCTGCTCGCGCGCATCCGCGCCATCCTGCGCCGCCAGGAGCTGGCCAAGGGCGAAGCGGCCGCCAGCCATGACGCGGCGGACCAGCCGCTGCTCGAGCGCGGCCGGCTGACCATGGACCCGGCCCGGCACAAGGTGCTGTGGGACGGCAAGGACGTGACGCTGACCGTCACCGAATTCATGATCCTCGAGGCGCTCGCCCAGCGCCCGGGGGTGGTCAAGACCCGCAACCAGCTGCTCGACGTCGCCTACCAGGACGATGTCTATGTCGACGACCGGACGATCGACAGCCACATCAAGCGCATTCGCCGCAAGTTCCGCGCCGCGGACCCCGGCTACGATGCGATCGAGACCCTTTATGGCGTCGGATACAAATTCGACGACCAGTGACGCCGAGGCCGAGTCCGACCTCCAGCTGCGCTGGTCGGGGCGGTGGAGCCTGGCGCACCGGATCCTCGCAGTGAACGTGCTGACCGTCGTCCTGCTGGCGCTGAGCGTGCTGTACCTCGACACCTATCGCAACCGCCTGAGCAAGGAACGCAGCCGCCAGACCCGGATCGAGGCGACGATCACCGCTCAGGCGATCGTCGCTGCCGGGCCCGAGGACCGCGAATCGATTCTCGCGACGATTTCCCGATCGACCGGGAGCCGGATGCGCATCTACGACTCCGGCGGCAAGCTCGTCGCCGACAGTTGGCACCTCACCGGTCCGACCTACGAGCTGAAGGATCCGTCCACGCAGAAATGGACCAAGGACGTCGCCCGGGCGCTCGACCGCGGGTTCAACTGGCTCGTCGGCGCCAAGCCGCTCGACGATTATGCCGAGCCGGCGCTCGACCAGGTCCAGGCATGGCCCGAGGCGCTCGAAGCAAGGCGGAAGGGACGGGCGGAATCCAAGGTTCGCAACGCGCCCGATCTGACTCCCGTCATCTCGGCCGCCGTGCCGGTCCACGACCAGATTTTGCTGGTCACCGACAACGACCGCGCCTTCACCCGCACAGTGCGCAGCCAGCGCACCACGCTGGCCGCGATCATGACCGCGGTCATCCTCCTCTCGATCCTGCTTTCGGCCTTTCTCGCGCGGACCATCGTCCGACCGCTGCGGCGCCTGGCGCTGGCCGCGCACCGCGTGCGGCTGGGGCGGGCGCGCGAGGTCAACGTCCCGCGCCTCCCGTCGCGAACCGACGAGATCGGGCTCCTCGCCCGCTCGGTCGCCGACATGAGCCAGTCGCTGCGCCAGCGGATCGACAATATCGAGGCGTTCGCGGCCGACGTGACGCACGAGCTCAAGAACCCGCTCGCCTCGCTGCGCTCGGCGATGGATGGCCTCGACCGGATCGACGACCCCGAGCTCAAGCACAAGCTGATCGAAGTGGCCCGCGACGACGTGGTCCGGCTCGACCGGCTGATCAACGACATCAGCGAGGCCGCCCGGACCGATGCCGAGCTCGCCCGGGCGACGTTCGAATCGGTCGACCTCGGACCGCTGATCGAGCAGTTGGTGGCGAGCTGGGAGGAGCGGCGCGAGAAAGGCGATGCCCGGCTCGCGTTCGCCCGCCCGCGCAAAGCGACGGCGGTGGTCATGGGCAAGCCCGACCGCCTGGCGCGCGCGATCAATGCGATCATCGACAATGCCGTGAGCTTCTCGCCGCCGGGCGGGCTGGTCGAGATCGCCGCCGCCCGAGTCGGCGACGAGGTCCGAATCCGCGTCGACGACGAGGGCCCCGGCGTCCCGCCCGAGGCACGGGAAGCGATTTTTAACCGATTTCACTCAGTACGGCCCGAGGGAAGCTTCGGACGCCATTCGGGGCTTGGCCTCGCCATCGCCCAGGCGATCGTCAGAGGCCACGACGGGGAGATTGACGTGCAGGATCGCGACGACGCGCCATCCGGGGCCCGCTTCACCATCCGCTTGCCCGCGGCGCACCGGCCATGAGCCGCGCGGTTCCCGACGCGCGGCTGTCGGCCGAAACGCTCCACGCCAGCACCGTCGCGACTGCGGGCCGCGCCGTGCTCCTCACCGGGCCGTCGGGCGCCGGCAAGTCGGACCTGGCGCTGCGCCTGCTCGACCGCGGCTTCACCCTCGTCAGCGACGACCAGACGATCGTGAAGCGCGCCGGCGACCGGCTGGTCGCCTCGGCGCCGCCGACCATCGCCGGCAAGCTCGAAATCCGCGGCATCGGGATCGTCGACATGGACGCCATCGACAATGTGCCGGTCGCGCTGATCGTCGAGCTCACCGGCGAATTCCAGCGGCTTCCCGACGACAGCCCCGAGCGCCAGATCCTCGGCGTCCGGCTGCCGCTGATATGCGTCGATGCGATGACCGCGTCGGCCGCGTCCAAGGTCGCGGTCGGCCTCGACCGCCTCGGCCTCAGGTTCTAAGCATCGGGCGGTGTCCCGCCGCCCGTCCCCTCCTCGCCTGCTGCTCGTCACCGGCATGTCCGGCGCGGGCAAGTCGAGCGTGCTCGACGCGCTCGAGGACCTGGGCTGGGACGTGGTCGACAATCTCCCGGCCGATCTCCTCGGTTCGTTCGTCAACGCCGGCGCCGAATGCCGGGTCGCCCCCGCCGCCGTCGGGATGGACGTCCGCAGCCGGGGCTTTGACCCGGTCATGCTGCCCCAGCTGATCCGCTCGGTCCCCGGAGTCGCCCCCGAGATCCTGTTCCTCGACTGCGCCGGGCGCGAGCTGATCCGCCGCTTCGACGAGACCCGGCGGCGCCACCCGCTTGCCGCCGACCGGCCGGCCGAAGACGGCATCGCGCGCGAGCGCAGCCTGATGGCGCCGCTGGTGGCCGCGGCCGACAGCGTGATCGACACCACCGACCTGACGCCGACCGAGCTGCGCGACGAGCTTCGCCGGCGCTACGGCGCTGACAGCGACCAGCCGATCCTGACCATCGCTTCCTTCGCCTTCGCCCGCGGCATCTCGCGCACCGCCGACCTCGTGTTCGACCTCCGCTTCCTGCCCAATCCCCATTGGGTCGACGAGCTTCGGCCGTTGACCGGGCTGGACGTCCAGGTGCGGGACTATCTCGCCGCGGACCCGGCCTGGAATGAGACGATGGGCCGCATCGAGGCGCTTCTCATCGACTGGATTCCCCGCTACTGGGCGGCGGGCAAAAGTTACGTGACCGTTGCGTTCGGGTGTACCGGGGGGCGTCACCGTTCGGTGGCTGCCGCAGTCGAGATGACGGAACGGTTGCGGGAACGCGGCTTTGCACCGAATGTCCGCCACCGCGACCTCGCCTCGCCGCCGAGCGATACGATCGAGGCCGAAACGGCGAGAGGCTGAGGCAGGCGAGTTGAACGAATGATTGGATTAGTGCTGGTGACTCATGGCCGGCTTGCGGCCGAGTTCGTCACCGCGTTGGAACATGTGGTCGGGCCCCAGGAGGCGGTCGAAGCGATTTGCATCGGCCCCGACGACGACATGGAAGGCCGGCGCAAGGACATTGCCGAGGCGATGGCCAAGGTCGACCAGGGCCAGGGCGTGATCATCCTCACCGACCTGTTCGGCGGGACTCCGTCCAACCTCGCCATCAGCCTGATGAAGGGTGAGAACGTCGAGGTCATCGCCGGGGTCAACCTGCCGATGCTGATCCGGCTCGAAGGGGCGCGCAAGGTCATGGGCGTCCATGCCGCGGTCGCGGCGGCGCGCGAGGCCGGTCGCAAATATATCTCGGTCGCCTCGGAAATCCTCGGGGAAGCCGCGGCTTGAGCGCGGTCAGCCGCGAAGTCGCGATCTCCAACAAACGCGGCCTGCACGCGCGGGCGAGCGCCAAGTTCGTCGCCATGGCCAGCGCTCTCGATGCCCAGATCGAGGTCGAGAAGGAGGGCAACCGGGTGTGCGGGACGTCGATCATGGGCCTGATGATGCTCGGCGCGGCGATGGGCGACAGCATCATCATCCACGTCAGCGGCGAAGGCGCCGAGGCCGCACTTGAAAAGCTGGCCGGCCTGGTCGAGGACCGCTTCGGCGAGGATTGATCGTGCCTCGCCAGGTCACCGCTTTCTCCAACACCACCGTCAAGCGCCTGCGTTCGCTGCGCGACAAGAAGCACCGCCGCGAAGAGGGCCTGTTCCTCGCCGAGGGGCTGCGCATCCTGACCGAGGCGCGCGACAGCGGCCGGCTGCCGGAGATCGTCGCTTTCTCGGCCGAGGGGGCGAGCCACCCGCTCGCCGCCGAGATCATCGCCGCGACCGAGGCCGCGGGCGGCGAAGCGATCGAGACGACTCCCGACATCCTCGCCAAGATGAGCGGCAAGGACAATCCGCAGCTGCTGCTCGGCGCCTACCGCCAGCCGGACACGGCGCTGGACCAGATCGACCGCGGCCGGGCACCGCTGTGGATCGTCGCCCAGGCGCTGCGCGACCCGGGCAATATCGGCACCATCCTGCGGACCGGCGACGCGGCCGGCGCCGGCGGCCTGATCCTGATCGACGACAGCGCCGATCCTTATTCGGTCGAGGCGGTGCGCGCGTCCATGGGAGCGGTCTTCACGCAAGCGATCGCGACCGCGCGCTGGGTCGAGTTCGTCGGCTGGCTGCGCTCCGGCCGCGGACAGCTGGTCGGGACGAGCCTCAAAGCGAGCCAGGATTATCTCGAAGCGGATTATGCGCAGCCCTGCTTCCTGCTCATCGGGAACGAGCAGCAGGGCCTGCCCGCCGCTTACGAGGCCGAATGCGACAGCCTCGTCAAAATCCCGATGGCCGGCCGTGCCGACAGCCTCAATGCCGCCATGGCGACGGCCGTCATGGCCTTCGCCATCACCGCCGGCTGGCGCGGCCGTTCAGGAACCTGACACCCGCGGCGCGGATTATCGCGGGCATGAAACAGCTGTTCGCGCTCTTCCCCGCCCTCACGCTCGCCGCCTGCTACCCGCACCCGCCGCCGCCGCCGCTGACCCCCAATCCGCCGGGCGGAGTCTATCGCGCGACCGGGACCGAGCCCTTCTGGGGGCTGACGATCGACGAGCGGCAGATGGTCTTCACGGCTCCGGACTCGCAACCGATCGCCCAGCCGACCCCCAAGGTGATCGTCGGCTTCGCGGGCGAAATCTACCAGACCCCGCGGCTCAACGTGAACATCGTCCACATGAAGTGCAGCGACGGAATGAGCGACCGCACCTACCCCGACAAGGTCCAGGTCACGGTCGACGGGCGGCGCTACGATGGCTGCGGCGGTCTCTAGGCCGATTGCGCTTGCGCTGGCTTGTGCGGCCTGCACCAGTATCAACGCCGACGAAAGGACCTTTGCCGGCACTGACTGGCGGGTAAGCACGATCAACGCTCGGCCGACGCCCCCCGGCCCCGATTTTCACATGGAGTTCGGAGCGCGAGACTGGCGCGGAGGGTTCGGCTGCAATGGCATGACGGGGGAGTATCGCCTCCACGGCGACGAACTCGCGATTGGGCGCAGTGAAGGCGAGCGCTTCTTCGTCGGGCGGATCATGGCGACGGAACGCGATTGCTCGGCCCGTCCTGACGGCCATTTCGAGGGAGAAGCCTTGGCAATCCTGCAGCGACCGATGCGGATGCACTGGAGCTCGGGCCGACGTCTCAAGCTCAGCAACGCGGCAGGCTCGATCGAGCTCAAGCTCCAGCGCTGATCATTCCGCGGCGATCTGCGGCGGCTCGTCCGCTTCGCTGGCGCCGAGCTCGAGCTCCTCGTCGGCATAGCGCGGCAGCGCCTCGACCGGGGTCAGCACGTCGATGTCGCGCCGGCCCGGCTCGATGTTGAGCTCGCGGAACTTGCGCGCCGTGACCAGCGAACGAGTCTCAAAGCTCGCGACGAAGCTGTTGTAATTGTTGACCGCTGTCGACAAGCCGCTTCCGACCTTTCGCAAATCATCCGCCGCCTTGGCAAGCCGCTCGTAGAGCTCCTTGCCGAGCTCGCCGATCTGCCGCGCCTCCTTGGCCAGCCGCTCCTGTCGCCACACCGCGGCAACCGTGCGCGCAATGGCGATGAGGTTGGTCGGGGTCGCCAGCAGCACCTTCTTGTCGAACGCATAGTCCCACAGGCCCGGATCCTGCTCGAGCGCCGCGGTCAGGAAATGCTCGCCGGGGATGAACATCACGACATAGTCGGGCGCATCCTCGAACTGCGCCCAATAGGCCTTGGCGCCGAGCGCGTTGACATGCGCGCGGATGGCGGTCGCGTGCGCCGTCAGATGGGTGTCGCGCACCGCCTCGTCGACCGCGCCGAATGCATCCTGATATTCATTCAAGGAGACCTTGGCGTCGATCACCAGGCTCTGGCCGCCCGGAACCCGGACGACGACGTCGGGCCGCAACCGCCCGCCCTCACCGTCGGCGACGCTGACCTCGGTCGCGAAGTCGCAATGCTCGGACAGGCCGCAGGTCTCGAGCACGTTCTTGAGCTGCTGCTCGCCCCAGCGGCCGCGGGCCTTCGGTGCGTTGCGCAGCGCATTGACCAGCTTGGCAGCTTCGGCCGAAACGCGCTCGGTCCCGGTGCGCATCGCCTCGATCTGGCCCGACAGCAGCCCGAACGCGTCGCGCCGCTCGGCCTCGACCTTCTGCACGGTCGTCTCGTAGCGCTCGAGCCGCTCGTGGACCGGCTGGAGGAGTGACTTGAGGTTCTGGCCGGCGGTTTCTTCCGACTGGCGAAAGCGCTGGTCGGCGCGCTTGAGGAAGGTCTCCTGGGCCTCGGCCAGCAATTTGCTGCTGATCTCCGCGAATTGCGCCGACAGCGCTTCCTTGGCCTCGACCAGCTCCTGGATGCGTGCCTCGAACCCCTTCTCGCGCTCCAGCTGCGACGCTTCGAGCGCGGCGAGCCGGGTCGCAGCATCGCGGTTGAGGTCCCGTTCCAGGACCACTTCGTCAAGCTGCGCGCGGAGCGACTGGACGGTCTGCTTCGCGCCGGCGGATTCGCGGCTCGCGAACAGCCAGCCGATGAGTGCGCCAAGAGCGAGCGCAACCAGTCCGACTATGATAGTCATGGCATCCACGAACCCGCCTCCCTGCGGAACAGATAGCGAACTTTTACGGGGAAATGCCTTTTCTCACAATAGGAACCGGGTCGTCTGCCGCCGGTTCTCCACAGAAATCGGGAGCCAGGAATGTCCATCCGCAAGATGATCGCGCTTCACCCCGCCGCCGCCGGCCACGTCAACCAGCCGCTCGGCGATGCGGTGCATCACCTGATGTATTGCGCACGCATGTGCCTGAGCTGCGCCGACGCCTGCGCCGCGGAGGCGATGGACATGCGCCAGTGCATCCGCACCTGCCTCGACTGCTCCGACGTGTGCGAGGCGACCGGCAAGCTCGCGACGCGGCGAACGGGATCGAACGACCAGGTGCTGCGCGAGGCGCTCGAGCTGTGCGCGCGGGTGTGCGACGCCTGCGCCGCGGAGTGCGAGACGCACGACCACGAGCATTGCCGGCTGTGCGCGCAGATGTGCCGCGAATGCGCCGAGGATTGCCGCAACGCGGCGGCGTCGATCGGCGGCTAGAAGTCGCTCTTGCCGAAGCGGGGGATGCCCTGGTTGTGCCCGGGCGGGTCGAGCACGCGCGTGTCGAGCGCGAGCGGATCGCCGATCCAGTGCGCCAGGGTGGTGTGATCGGCGACGTCGTCGCTGGTCAGCGGGTGGACCAAAGCCCGCAGCCCCGATTCCGCGATCGCATCGATGACGTCGGACCGCGAGCGCTCGAGGAAATGGACCTCATATTGCGGGATCGGGTGGGGGCCGACGCCGCGGTCGGTCATCTGCCCGACGAACAGGATCTCGGCGTTGGTCAGGAAGTCGTCGCGCAGGCGCTCGGCGCGCGCGCGCTCGTCGGGCGAATAATAGATGTGGGCGTGATAGGGCGCGAGACTGGCGGTCATACGCCCTCCTTCGTCAAGCCGCCTTCAGCTGTTCTTTCCGCTGCTTGGCGAGTTTCTTTAAGATCATTTCGCGCTTCAGGCGCGACAAATGGTCGATGAACAATATGCCCTCGAGATGGTCCATCTCGTGCTGCAGGCAGGTCGCCAGCAGCCCGACGATCTCTTCCTCATGGGCCTTGCCGTCGAGGTCGAGCCAGCGCGCGCGGATCCGGTCCGGGCGGTCGACCTCGGCATATTGGTCGGGCACCGACAGGCAGCCTTCGGTGTAGGGGACCTCCTGGTCGCTGTGCGTGAGGATTTCGGGATTGATGAACACCCGCGGGTCCTTGACCGGCGCGCCGCCCTCCTCCTCGGGTTCATGAAGGTCGATCACCAGGATGCGCTTGGGCACCCCGACCTGGATCGCGGCGAGGCCGATGCCGGGCGCCGCGTACATCGTCTCGAACATATCGGCGACCAGCTTGCGCACCTCGTCGTCGACCGTCTCGACGGGCGAGGAGATCTTCCGCAGGCGCGGGTCCGGAACTTCGACGATGGGAAGCAGGGCCATGACTTGGATTTAGTCTTTCGGGTCAGCCGGTTCAAGCAATGGGATCATCGCGGCTACGGGCGTAAACCACCGTTTCACAAAGGGCGAACGTGGGCGAAACGACGCGTTCGCGCCAATCGGTCATGAATCCCGGAAGCTCCGACAATTCCGCAACCACGCGCTCGAATTCGGGCAGCTCCTCATGAAAGATCCAGGTCCGCCGACCGCCCGACTGCTCAGTGACCACGTCGAAGCAGATCAGGTCGGTCGTGATCTCGTCGCGCTTGTACGCGACCACCTTGCATACATCCGTGAGCTCAAAGGGCAGGCTCACCCGATCGGTCGCCTTGCTCGCAGGGCCTGGGCGAGCGTGCCCTCGTCGAGATAGTCGAGCTCTCCGCCGACCGGAAGTCCGTGCGCCAACTGGCTCAAACGGATGGGAAATGCTTCCAGCCGCTCGGCCAGATAATGGGCGGTGGTCTGGCCTTCCAGGGTCGCGTTCGTGGCCAGCACGACCTCGTCGATTCCACCCTTTGCGACGCGGCTTACCAGCCGGTCGATGGTCAAATCCTCGGGCCGGACGCCCTCGAGCGCCGACAAGCGCCCGCCGAGCACGTGATAACGGCCCGGGAACAGCCGGGAGCGGTCGAGCGCCCACAGGTCGGCGACCTCCTCGACCACGCACAGCAATTTGTCGTCGCGGCGCGGGTCGGTGCAGATGCCGCACGGGTCGCTCGTGTCGACATTGCCGCAGACCGAGCAGGTCGACAGCTTGTCCGACACCGTCCGCAGCGCGCTCAGAAGCGGCTGGAGCGCGGTCTCGCGCTTCTTCATCAGGTGCAGCACCGCGCGCCGCGCCGAGCGCGGCCCGAGCCCGGGCAAGCGCGCCAGGGCCTGCGCCAGCGCTTCGATCTCCTGCGACGCCATCGTGCGCACTCCTTGACCGCGCTGGCCCTCACCCGCAAGTGCGCGACGATGCGCATCGTCTTCATGGGATCGCCCGACTTCGCGGTGCCGAGCCTCGACGCCCTGGTCGCGGCCGGGCACGAGGTCGTCGCGGCCTATTGCCAGCCGCCGCGCCCGGCCGGCCGCGGCAAGGCCGAGCGCAAGACCGCGGTGCACGAGCGCGCCGACGAGCTCGGAATCGCCGTCCGCACCCCGAACACGCTCCGCAACGAGGCTGAACAAGCGCAATTCCGGGCGCTGAACGCCGATCTCGCGGTGGTCGCGGCCTACGGCCTGATCCTGCCCAAGCCGATCCTCGACGCGCCGAGGCTCGGCTGCATCAACGTCCACGCCTCGCTCTTGCCCCGCTGGCGCGGCGCCGCGCCGATCCAGCGCGCGATCCTCGCCGGAGACGAGATCAGCGGTGTCACCATCATGCAGATGGACGAAGGCCTGGACACGGGGCCGATGCTGCACCGACTGACGCTCGATATCCGTGGCAAGACTGCCGGACAAGTCACAGATGAATTGGCGAATCTCGGCGCGCAGGCGCTGCTCGATTGGCTCACCAAGCCCACTCCGCCGGAGCCCCAGCCGATCGCCGGCGCGACCTACGCCAAGAAAGTCGACAAGGCCGAGGCGCGGATCGAGTGGAGCAACAGCGCCGCGGAGATCGAGCGCCAGGTTCGCGCCTTCACCCCGGCTCCTGGTGCCTGGTTCGAAGCCGGTGGTGAGCGCATCAAGCTGCTCGAAGCCGCGGTAGGCGATGATGCTTCGGGTAAGCCCGGCGAGGTGCTCGATGACAGCCTGAGTATCGCCGGCGGGACTGGCTATATCCGGCCGCTCAAGGTGCAGCGCGCGGGACGAGCCGCGATGACGTCCGGCGAGCTGCTGCGCGGCTTCCCAATTCCGGCAGGCACGATCCTGACGTGACGCGCTGGCGGCTGACGATCGAGTATGACGGCGGGCCGTTCATGGGCTGGCAGCGGCAGGACCACGGCCCCTCGGTCCAGCAGACGCTCGAGGAAGCGCTCGCCAGGATGACCGGCGAGCAGGCCGCCGTCACCGCGGCCGGCCGGACCGATGCCGGGGTCCACGCGCTCGCCATGGCCGCCCATGTCGACGTCACGAAGCCGCTCACGCCGCATCGCCTGCGCGAGGGGCTCAACGCGCTGGTCCGCCCGCATCCGATCTCGATCCTCGAGGTCGCGGAGGTCGCCGACGACTGGCACGCGCGTTTCTCCTGCGTCGGGAGGCGCTACCTGTACCGGATCCTCAACCGCCGCGCCCCGCCCGCGCTCGACGGCGGCAAGGTGTGGCACATCGCCGTCCCGCTGGACGTCGACGCGATGCAGCAGGGCGCCGCTCACCTCGTCGGGCGTCACGATTTCACCACCTTCCGCTCGGCCCAGTGCCAGTCGGACAGCCCGGTGAAGACTCTCGACGTGCTCGACGTCGCGCGCGTCGGCGACGAACTTCAGGTCAGCGCCGCGGCGCGCAGCTTCCTCCACCACCAGGTGCGTTCGATGGTCGGCTGCCTTGCACTGGTCGGCCGCGGCCAGTGGGCGCCGGCCGACATGGCCAAGGCGCTCGCCGCCCGCGACCGCGCCGCGCTCGGCCTCAATGCTCCGCCCCACGGTCTCTATTTTCGAGAGGCCGTCTATGCCTCCCAGGATGGGCAAGTGGCAGCCGAAGGCTGACGGAGGGGGTTTGGAGCCATGCACGACCCCCCTTCACCATCCTTCGGATGGTTCCCCTCCCCGTTTCGGGGAGGATTGCTGCACCTGCGATTTTGCACTGCAGCATTGAAATCTGCTAAGGCGCCCCAATCTACGCTGCCGCGCCCGCTGCTGGCGCTGACTTTTAGGAGCCCCTCGCCGTGATGCGGTTCATGATGAAGTCGAAGATTCACCGGGCGACGGTGACTCAGGCCGACCTGCATTACGTAGGTTCGATCGGCATCGATCGCGACCTCATGGAAGCCGCCGACCTGCTCGAAGGCGAGAAGGTCACGATCGCCGACATCACCAACGGCGCGCGGCTGGAAACCTATGTCATCCCGGCCCCGCGCGGCAGCGGCACGATCACCATCAACGGCGCCGCGGCCCACCTTGTGGACGAGGGCGACCTGGTGATCATCATCAGCTACACGATGCTCGAGGATGCCGAGGCGCGGAAGCTCGTGCCCACCGTCGTTCACGTCGACGAGCACAATCGCGTCGTGAAGCTGGGCAATGACCCGAGCGAGCCGGTTCCGGGCGCCAAGGATCAGAAGCGAATCACCGAAGACGCCTGACGGCTACTCGGCCGCCAGCGCCTCATATTCCATCGCCGCGAGATATTTTTCGGCGTCGAGCGCGGCCATGCATCCGGTGCCCGCTGCGGTCACCGCCTGGCGGTAGATTTTGTCCATCACGTCGCCGCACGCGAACACGCCCGCGATGCTGGTCTTGGTCGTCCCCGCCTCGACCGTGATGTAGCCGTCCGAGTCGAGCTCGAGCTTGCCGGCGAACAGCTCGGTCGCGGGCTTGTGGCCGATGGCGACGAACGCGCCCTCGACGGGAACCCGGGTCACCTCGCCGGTCCGGCGGTTCTTGACGTCGAGGCCGACCAGGGCCTCGGGCTCGCCGCCGCCGACGAACTCCGCCACTTCCGAATCCCAGATCACCTTGACGTGCGGGTTGGCGAACAGCCGGTCCTGCAGGATCTTCTCGGCGCGCAACGCGTCGCGGCGGTGGATCAGGGTGACGTCATGACTGTGGTTGGTGAGGTACAGCGCTTCCTCGACCGCGGTGTTGCCGCCGCCGATCACCGCGACCCGCTTGCCGCGATAGAAGAAGCCGTCGCAGGTCGCGCAGGCCGAGGCGCCGCGGCCCTTCATATGCTCCTCCGACGGCAGGCCGAGCCATTTGGCCTGGGCCCCGGTCGCGATCACCAGCGTGTCGGCGAAATAATGCGTGCCGCTGTCGCCGGTCAGCCGGAACGGCCGGCACGACAGGTCGACGTCGGCGATATGGTCCCACACGACCTTGGTCCCGACATGCTCGGCCTGGGCCTGCATCTCCTCCATCAGCCACGGGCCCTGGATGACGTCGCGGAAGCCGGGATAATTCTCGACGTCGGTGGTGGTCGTCAGCTGGCCGCCCGGGACGATCCCCTGGATAAGGACCGGGTTGAGGCCGGCGCGCGCCGCGTAAATGGCGGCGGTATAGCCCGCCGGGCCCGAGCCGAGGATCGCCAGCCGGGTCGAAATGCTGTTCGTCATGGCGTGGATTTAGGGACGGTTCAGCCGCCCCGCAACGCCAACAAATCGCGGGCTCGTCAGACCGCCGAACGGCCGCGCACGAGGTTCACGACGATCACGATCAGGGCGATCACCAGCAGGATGTGGATGAGCGCGCCGCCGGTCGGGACGATGAACGCTCCGAGCAGCCACAGGATGAGCAGGATGACGACGATGGTCCAAAGCATGAGACGGTCCTTTATTCTCTGTTCGGGACCGCAACGGTCGGGCCGGGTGACCGTTCCTACTGCTGTTAGACCAGCCGCGACTGCTTCAGCGCCGCGGCGATGAATCCGGCGAACAGCGGATGCGGCTCGAACGGCCGGCTCTTCAATTCGGGATGGAACTGGACACCGATGAACCAGGGGTGGTCGGGCCGCTCGACGATCTCGGGCAGCTGGTCGTCGGGCGACATGCCCGAGAAGATCAGGCCCGCACCCTCGAGCGCGCCCTTATAGTGGATATTGACCTCGTAGCGGTGGCGATGGCGCTCGCTGATCTCGTCC
>DASRAY010000063.1:0-94694 GCA_035637935.1 Sphingomicrobium sp. | reverse complement strand
GACCGGCGAATACGGCATCCGCATCGAGAATCTGGTGCTGGTCGTCGAGCGCCAAATCGAGGGCGCCGAGAAGGCAATGCTCGGCTTCGAGACCCTAACCTTCGCCCCGATCGACCGCCGCCTGGTCGACGTCGAAATGCTCGATTCCGACGAGCTCGCCTGGCTCAACTGCTACCACGCCCACGTGCTGGCCAAGATCGGCCCGCAGCTTCGGGGCGCGGATCTCGACTGGCTGAAGGCGGCCTGCGCCCCGATCGAGGCGGAGTGAGTGAGCTCGGTCCGCCTTCGCCAAGGCTTCGGCGGACATCCCTCGCAAACGCATCGGCTTGCCAGCCGAAGCTTTAGCGAAGGATGGTGCTGCCGGTGAGGATTGAACTCACGACCTCAGCCTTACCAAGGATGCGCTCTACCACTGAGCTACGGCAGCACTTTTCGCGGGAAGGCGCGCCTATGACGGGACGGGCCTTGGCCTGTCAACCCGCCGCGCGCTAGGGGGCCGGCATGACCGCGAAGGACAAGGAGCGCGAAGAGCGCCTGGCAGCCGCGCTGCGCGAGAATCTGCGCCGTCGCAAGGCGCAGGCGCGTCAAACCCAGAAGCGCGAGGATCAAACCGGCTGATGCGCTTCTTCTCGGACAATGCCGCGGCCGCGCATCCCAAGGTGATCGAGGCGATCGCCGCCTCCAACCGGCTCGACACCGCTTATGACGGCGACGCCTGGAGCCAGCGGCTCGACGGCGCCTTCTCCGAGCTGTTTGAGACGCAAATCCGAGCCTTCTGGGTGACGACCGGCACCGCGGCCAATTGCCTCGCCCTCGCCGCGCTGTGCCCGCCCTATCGCGCGGTCCTCACCCACCGCGATGCGCATATCGAGGTCGACGAGGCCGGCGCGCCCGGTTTCTTCACCGGCGGCGCTAAGCTGATCCTGCTCGAGGGGCCCGGCGCCAAGGTCACTCCGGACGCCGTCGCCGCGGCGTGCGGCGCGATCCGGGACGACGTCCACCAGGTCCAGCCGGCGGCGCTCTCGATCACCAATGCAACCGAATATGGCCTGGTCTACCGCGCCGCCGAGGTCGCCGCACTGGGCGGGCTGGCCAGGCAGCGCGGCCTTGCCCTCCACATGGACGGCGCGCGGTTCGCCAACGCCCTCGCGACGACCGGCGAGAGGCCCGCCGATGTTACCTGGCGGGCGGGCGTCGACGTGCTGAGCTTCGGCTTCACCAAGAACGGCGGGCTCAATGCCGAGGCGCTGATCCTGTTCAGGACCGAGCTTGCCGACGAGATCGCGGTGCGGCGCAAGCGGGCTGGGCACCTTGCCTCGAAGGGCCGGATGCTCGCCGCGCAGATCCTCGCCTTGCTCGAGGACGGGCTGTGGCTCGACAACGCCCGCGCTGCGAACGGCGCCGCGCAGGCCCTGGCGCAAGCGGTGCCGGACCGGCTCATCTACCCGGTCGAGGCCAACGAGCTGTTCCTCCGTGCCAGCGACCCGGAAGCGGAGCGGCTGCGAGCCCAGGGCGTCGACTTTTACGAATGGGGATCGGGCCAGATCCGCCTTGTCACCAGCTGGGATTCCGAACCCGAGGCCGTCGGCCGGCTCGCCGCGGCGCTCGCCGCCCTGTGAGCGAAGCGCCGGCGGCCACGTTCCGCACCGTCACGCTGCCGTTCATGATCTTCACCGCGATCTGGGGCTCCACCTGGATCGTGATCCGCGGCCAGCTCGGGATCGTCCCGCCGCAATGGTCGGTGACCTATCGCTTCGTCATCGCTGCGCTCGCCATGGCCGCGATCGCGCTGGCCAAGGGCGAGGGGCTGCGGCTGCCGCGTTCGGGCATGCTGGCCGCGCTGGTGCTGGGCTTCACCCAGTTCTGCGTCAATTTCAACGCGGTCTATCTCGCCGAGCGGCACATCACCTCGGGCGTCGTCGCGACCGTCTTCGCGCTGCTACTGATCCCGAGCAGCCTGCTCGGCTGGGCGTTCCTCGGCCACAAGCCGACGCCGCGCTTCTTCTGGGGCTCGCTGGTCGCGGTCGCGGGCATCGGCCTGCTGTTCGCCCATGAACTGCGCGCGCACGCGGCCAGCACCCGGCAGGTCGTTGCCGGAATCGGCCTGACGTTGGCCGGAATGGTCGGCGCGTCGATCGCCAACGTCCTCCAGGCGCGACCCGAGGTGCGGCGTTTCCCGCTGTTCACCATGCTCACCTGGGCGATGGCGTGCGGGGCGCTGATCGACGCGCTCGTCGCCTGGCCGATGACCGGTCCGCCGGTCATCGACACCCGACCCGATTACTGGCTCGGCCTGCTCTATCTCGCGCTCGCGGCCTCGGTGCTGACCTTCAGCCTCTATTATCCGGTGGTGCGCCGGATCGGCCCGGCCAAGGCGGCCTATTCGAGCGTGCTGGTGCCGATCATCGCCATGGGCTTTTCCACCTGGCTCGAAGGCTATCGCTGGACTCCGACGACCATCGCCGGCGCCCTGCTCGCGCTCGGCGGAATGGTCGCCGCGCTGCGGCGGGAGCAACCGGTTGTGACTTCGCCCGACGCTGCCTAGAGCGACGTGATGCCCGACGTCCAAACCACCCTTGCCGAGGCGCCGCCAGCGCCAACCCATGTCGCGATTCGCCGCGAGGACTATCGTCCGCCCGACTGGCTGGTCCCCGAGATCCGGCTCGAGTTCGATCTCGACGCCGATCGGACCCGCGTCCGCGCGACGCTCGAGGTGGTCCGCAACGGCGACCACGACCGCCCGCTGCGCCTCGATGGCGATGAGCTGATGCTGGTGTCGGTCGAGGCCGACGGCGAGCATCGCATGGACGGCCCGCAGCTCGTCATCGATCTCGCCGGCGAGCGCGCCACGATCGAGACCGAAGTCGAGATCAGCCCCGCGGCCAACACCAAGCTGATGGGCCTCTATGCCTCGGGCGGGATGCTCTGCACCCAGTGCGAGGCCGAGGGCTTTCGCCGCATCACCTTCTTCCCCGACCGGCCGGATGTCCTGTCGAAATACCGGGTGCGGATGGAAGGCGACGCCGCGGCTTTCCCGATCCTGCTGTCCAACGGCAACCGTGTTGCCCGAGGCGAAGCCCCCAACGGCCGCCACTGGGCCGAATGGGAGGACCCGTTCCCCAAGCCGTCCTATCTGTTCGCGCTGGTCGCCGGCAATCTCGAGGCGAACCGCGGCATCTTCACGACAATGAGCGGGCGCACGGTCGATCTCGCGATCTGGGTGCGCGCTGCCGACTTGCCCAAGACGAGCCATGCGATGGACAGTTTGAAGCTCGCCATGGCGTGGGACGAACGGGTCTACGGCCGCGAGTACGACCTCGACCAGTTCAACATCGTCGCGGTTTCCGACTTCAACATGGGGGCGATGGAGAACAAGAGCCTCAACATCTTCAACTCCGCCTATGTGCTCGCTGACCAGGACACCGCCACCGACGCCGATTTCGACAATATCGCGCGGGTCGTGGGCCATGAGTATTTCCACAACTGGTCGGGCGACCGGGTGACCTGCCGCGACTGGTTCCAGCTGTCGCTGAAGGAGGGGTTCACGGTCTTCCGCGACCAAAGCTTCTCCGCCGACATCGGCAGCGCCCCGGTCAAGCGGATCGAGGACGTCCGCGTGTTGCGGGCCGCGCAATTCCCCGAGGACGCGGGGCCGCTCGCCCACCCGGTGCGGCCCGACAGCTATATCGAGATCGGCAATTTCTACACCGCGACCGTCTACAACAAGGGCGCCGAGGTGATCCGCATGCTCGCCACGGTGCTCGGTCCGGACAAGTTCCGCGCCGGCACTGACCTCTATTTTTTGCGGCACGATGGGGAAGCCGCGACGTGCGACGATTTCGTAGCTGCGCTCGAGGACGGCAGCGGAGTCGACCTGACGCCGTTCAAGATCTGGTACAGCCAGGCGGGCACGCCGAAGGTCCAGGCGCGGCTCGATTATGACGCGGAGGGCAAGTCGGCGACGTTGCATCTCCACCAGCAGGTCGATCCGACCCCGGGGCAGCCCGACAAACAGGCAATGCCGATCCCGCTCAGGACCGCCCTTATCGGCGAAACCAGCGGGCATGAGATCTGCCCTGAGCGTCTGATCCTGCTCGACCGACCGAGCGACAGCATCCGCTTCGACAATGTCGTCGAGCCGCCGCTGCTGTCGATCAATCGCGGCTTCTCGGCGCCGATCATCGTCGAGGCCGAGCGCGAGGCCGGGGAGCTCGAGCGCCTGGCAGAAGCCGACACCGATCCGTTCGCCCGCTACGAGGCGATCCAGGAGCTGATGATGCGGGCGCTGACCGGCCGCGCGCGCGGCCAGCAGGCCGACCCGCAGGTGGTGATCGAAGCCGTCGGCGCGACTCTCAAGTCCAATTCGCTCGACCCGGCGTTCAAGGCCGAAGCGATCCTGCTGCCGTCGGAAACCCTGATCGCCGAGCGCCTGCCGGTGGTCGATCCCGATGCGATCCACGCGTCGCGCGAGGCGCTGCGTCAGGCGCTCGCCTCGGCCCTGCCAGACGAACTGCTGGCGGCCCACCGCAGCGACGGCGCCGCCGGCGACGACCTGTCTCCTCGCGCCAAGGGCATCCGCCGGCTGCGCACCGTCGCGCTCGGCCTGCTCGCCGCCGCCGACGAAGCCGCAAGCGCGCGGCTCGCCAAGGCCCAGTTCGACGGCGCCGACAATATGACCGATCGGCAAGGCGCGCTCGGCGTCCTCGTGTCGCTCGAGGCGGCGGAGCGCGGGGCCGCGCTCGACGCTTTCCACGAGAGGTTCCACGACGATGCGTTAGTGCTCGACAAATGGTTCGCGCTGCAGGCGGCGGCGCAGCGCGCCGACACGGTCGACCAGGTGCTCGCGCTCGAGAAGCATCCGGAGTTCACCATCGCCAATCCGAACCGGCTGCGCGCGCTCGCCGGGACGTTCGGCGGGAATCACTGGGCGTTCCACTCGGCAGACGGCCGCGGCTATCGCTTCCTCGCCGACATGATCCTCGGCGCCGACAAGCTCAATCCGCAGGTCGCGGCGCGGCTGGTCCCGCCGTTCGGCCGCTGGCGCCGGTTCGAGCCGAAGCGCGCCGCGCTGATGAAGGCCGAGCTCGAGCGGATCGTCGCCACGCCCGGCCTGTCGAAGGACGTGTTCGAGCAGGCCTCGAAAAGCCTGGCCTAGGCCCCCTCAGCCGCCGACCCAGCCGGCGACTTCGCGCGCGACCTGGTTGGCGGCGCGGTTGAGCGCCGGCCCGACCGTCCCGGCGGTGCCGTCGGCGGGAGCCGTCGCGACGAAGCGGCGGGTCTCGACCCGGCTGCCGCCGGCGGTCGACAGCGCGCCGTCATATTCGACCACCACCTGTCGGGTCGCGGCGTCATAGCCGAATTTCTGCAGCTGGCCGCTGAGCAGCAGGCCGGGATCGAGCGTCGCCAGCCCGCCGTCGAGAACGACCCGCTTGGTCGTGCGCCGGATCGTCTCGGCCACCAGCCCCTGGAACAGCCGGTCGGGGGTGTCGACCCACTGCAGGCCGGTGACATATTGGACGTCGGTCGGGGTCACCTGCACCGGCACGCGCGTCGTCCGCAATTCCTTGGGCACGAGCGGCACGGAGATGGTCACCGACTGGCCGGCGGCAGCGGTCCGCGTACCCGGGCCGGGGTCGGGCGCGTCCGAAGTCAGCGTCTGCAGCGTCGCCGGCGCTTTGCCGCCGCCGCCCCCGAGCAACCCGCTGATCGAGCAGCCCGCCGTCGTCGCTGCCAGCGTGGCCGCCGCAAGAATCCGGATTACAGGGCTCATTTGCGTTTTCCCGGTTTGTAGTCGGGCAGCGGCTCGGGACCGAGCGTCCCGCCGATGCCCTTTTGCTCGACGCGCTCGGACACGCTCTTGAGCGATTTGGTGAGGTCGCGCATCTCGTGCACCAGCTGGTTGGCCTCGGGCAGCGTCGACTTGGTGAAATTCTGCACGCCCGGCCGCGCGTCGGAGATCATCGCGTCGAGATTGTTCGCCGCCTGCTGGACCGAGGCGATGGCCTTGCGCAGGTCTTGCGCCGCCGGGCGCCCCTCCTCGACCACGAGCTTGTTGGTGTTGTCCGACAGCTCGCTGACGTGCTGCGCGGCGATGCCCGCGTTGTGGACCGCGACCTGTGCGTCCGAAATGGCGTCGGCCAGCTCGGGAGCACGGTCGGCGAGCACCTTGCTGGTCTTGTCGAGATTCTCCAGGATGTCGGCGATCGCATTCTGGTTCTTGTCGCTCAGCAGCTCGGTCAGCCGCTCGGTCAGGCGCTGGATGCGCTCCATCAGCTCCGGCGCGCTGTTGAGCAGCGCCCCGAGGCCGCTGGTGCTCGACGGGATCACCGGGCAGCCCTGCGGACCCGCCTGGGTGATCGGCGGGCTGCCGCGGCCTGCGCCGTCGAGCTGAATCTCGTTCACTCCGGTGAAACCGACGCCGTGGATTTGCGCGGTCGTCCCCTGCAGGACGGGGGTCTGGTCGTCGACGTCGATCCGCACCCACACGAACTCCGGCCGCTTGGGCAGCAGCGAGATTTTGGTCACTTGGCCGACCGGAACGCCGGAGAAGGTGACGTTGCTACCCTTGTTGAGGCCGCCGACCGCCTGGGCGAAATAAATGTCGTAGCATTTGGTCGCCTTGTTGGAGAGGCCGGCCAGCCAGACGATGAACAGCAGCACGCCGACGAGCAGCGCCACGGTCACGGCTCCGACCATCACATAGTTCGACCGCGTTTCCATCAGGCCTTCGGGTGCTCCACTTCGTCATGACCGAGAGCCGCGGCGCGGCCGCGCGGTCCGTTAAAATATTCTTGTATCCAAGGATGGTCCAAAGCCAATAGTTCCGGAATCGTTCCGACCCCGAGCACCTTCTTGTCGGCCAGCACCGCCACCCGGTCGCACACGGCGTAGAGCGAATCGAGGTCGTGGGTAATGAGGAACACCGTGAGGCCGAGCCGCTGCTGGAGGGAGCGGATCAACTCGTCGAACCCCGCCGCACCGATGGGATCGAGGCCCGACGTCGGCTCGTCGAGGAACAGCAGCTCAGGGTCGAGCGCCAGCGCCCGGGCGAGGCCGGCACGCTTGACCATGCCGCCCGACAGCTCGCTCGGATATTTCGGCCCGGCGTCCGGCGCCAGCCCGCCCATCGCGATCTTGTAGGACGCGATTTCATCGAGCAGCGGCGGCTTGATGAACGGAAAATATTCGCGGAGCGGGACCTCGACATTCTCGGCGACTGTGAGGGTCGAGAACAGGGCGCCGTTCTGGAACAGGATGCCCCAGCGGCGGCGGATGTTCTTCGCTTCGTCTTCGGTCCGGCCGACCATGTCCTCGCCGAGCACACAGATTTCCCCGGCATCGGGAATCTGCAGGCCGATGATCGAGCGCAGCAGCACCGACTTGCCGGTGCCCGAGCCGCCGACCACGCCGAGGATTTCCCCGCGGCACACGGTGAGGTCGAGGTTGTCGTGGACGACCTGCTCGCCGAAGCTGTTGCGCAGCCCGCGGACCTCGATGACCGGATCGCAATCCTTCGGGCTCATATCCACCCGATGTTGGAGAAGAACACCGCAAACACCGAATCCAGCACGATGACCAGGAAGATCGACTGGACCACCGCGATGGTGGTGCGCGTGCCGACTTCCTCGCTGTTGCCCTGGACCAGCAGGCCCTGGAAGCAGCCGGCGAGCGCGATGATGAACCCGAACACCGGCGCCTTGATCAGCCCGACCCACAGGTCGGTGATCGGAATCACCTCCTGCAGCCGCTGAATGTAGGTCAGCGGCGGGATTCCGATCGACAGCCACACGAACATACCACCGCCGATCAAGGTCAGGAGCATGGACCAGAAGGCCAGCAGCGGCATCATCAGCACCGCCGCGATCATCCGCGGGATGACCAGCGCCTCGATCGGCGACACGCCGATCGTGCGCATGGCGTCGATCTCCTCGGTGATCTTCATCGTCCCGAGCTGCGCGGCGAAGGAGGACCCCGAGCGCCCGGCGACCATGATCGCGGTCATCAGCGTCCCCAGCTCGCGCGCCGTGATCCGGCCGATCAGGTTGATGGTGTAGATCTCGGCGCCGAACTGGGCGAGCTGGACCGAGCCCTGCTGGGCGATGACGATGCCGATCAGGAAGCTCATCAGCCCGATGATGCCGAGCGCGCGCACGCCGACGACGTCGAAGCGCTGGACCACGGCATTGACCCGGAAGCGCCGGGGCCGGCGGAGGACATTGGCGAACCCGATCAGGGTCGCGCCGAAGAAGCCGAGCAGGCCGAGCAGCGTCCGGCCGCTCTCGGCGATCCATTCGCCGAGCTCGCCGAGGACTCGATTGAAGCTGCCCGGCTGCTCGGGAACGACCCGTGTCGGGGCATCGAATTGGGCAACCTCCTTGAGCAGGCTGACCTCGTCGCGGCTGGCGCCGACGACCTTGGCTTTGCGGTCGCGGACGGTGCGATAGATGACCCATGCCCCGACCGTGTCCATGCGCTCGACGTGGGTCAGGTCGATGGTCAGCGGGTCGGGCAAAGCGTC
Organism: Sphingomicrobium sp.; assembly: GCA_035637935.1. GTDB lineage: Bacteria > Pseudomonadota > Alphaproteobacteria > Sphingomonadales > Sphingomonadaceae > Sphingomicrobium. The sequence goes on along the minus strand of DASRAY010000063.1, from coordinate 86,176 downwards.
GAGCTCGCGCTGGGTGGTCGCCGCCCGAGTGATCGTCAGCGAGCCGGCGACGCGATAGGTCGCGTCGTGGGCGGCACCCGCCGAAGTGGGCTCGTCTTGCGCCATAGGCGGCGGATGAATGCGCGAAAGCTCGAAAAGGGGCAAGTCGATGGTCCTTTCCGCCACTTTCCTGCCCGCTTCCCCGCCTTTATGCGCGGATCATGGCGGACGACCCGAGGCCCTTGTTCGTGCCAGTCGGCTCCAATCCCGCGCGGCCGTTCGGGATGGAGGCGCGCGACCGCGTGTGCCGGCTGGCGAGCAACGCCGGGTTCGAATGCGCCGATTCGGCCGAGCCGGGCCGCGCGGCGCTCGTCGCGAGCCTGGCCTACGCCTGGGACCCCGCCTGGCTTAAGGCGATGGGAAGCCGGCCGCGGACCGTGCTGACGCTCGCCGGCAAGCCGGTCCTCGCCCATTTGCCCGCCGGAGACGATCATTCAGCGGCCGTTGCGGCGGTTGAGGCGGGAACTCCGATCGAAGGCTACGAGCAGCTGGCCGCAGAAACCGCCGAGCTCAACTATGCCGAATTGCGCAAGCGCGACCGGCCGTTCGTGCTGCCGCTCGACCCCAACGACCCGGAACCGGTCGAACGCGCGGCTTATGACGCGTCCTACAAGGGCGTCACCGACGTCCTGACGCTCTATCTGTGGCGCCGGCCCGCTTTCTATCTGACGCGCTGGGCAGCCGAGGCGGGGCTGACCCCCAACGTCGTGACCCTGGTCGGCGCCATCCTCTGCGCGCTCGCCTTCGTCCTGTTCTGGCGCGGCTATTACTGGCTCGGGGTCGGGTCCGGCTTCATCTTCATGGTGCTCGACACGGTCGACGGTAAGCTCGCGCGCTGTACCGGCGCTTCGTCGAAATGGGGCAATGTGTTCGACCACGGCATCGACCTCGTCCACCCGCCCTTCTGGTGGTGGGCGTGGCTGCACGGCCTTGCCGTCTACGGCCGCCCGCTGGCGCCGGTCTATGCGACGATGGTGCTGTGGGCGATCATCGGCGGCTACGTGCTCCAACGCCTGATCGAAGGGCTGTTCATGCGCCGCTTCGGCGGCATGCACATCCACGTCTGGCGGCCGATCGACAGCACCTTCCGGCTGATCACCGCGCGGCGCAACCCGAACATGATGATCCTCGTCGCGGCGCTGCTCGTCGGCCGGCCCGACAGCGGCCTGGTGCTGGTCGCCTGGTGGACGATCGTCAGCCTGATCTTCCACGCCGTCCGCTACGCCCAGGCGAGCGAGCGCGCTGCGCGCGGGCAGAAGATCCGATCCTGGCTCGAGGAATGACCTATACCGCGGTCGTGCTCGCCGGCTCGCGGCCGGGCCGCGATGCCTTCGCCGAGAGCTTCGGCACGGACTTGAAGGCGCTGATCCCGGTCGCCGGCGAGCCGATGGTGCGACGCCCGGTCCGCGCGCTCCTCGCCAGCGAACGCGTCGGCCGGATCCTCGTGCTAAGCCAGGCGCCCGAGCGGATTCGCGCGGCGCTGCCCGGCGACCCGCGCGTCGAGTGCCGCGAATCCGGGGCCACCATCGCCGAGACGATGCTGGCCCTGCTCGACGACCCGGCGACCGGCTGGCCGCTGCTGGTCACGACCGCGGACCATGCGCTGCTCGACACCGGCATGGTCGACCAATTCTGCCGCAGTGCGGACGGAGCGGACATCGCGATCGGAGTCGTCGAGCGCACCCTCCTGCTTCGCCGCCTGCCGTCAACCAAACGGACCTGGCTCAGGTTCCGCGGCGGCGCCTACACCGGCGCCAACCTGTTCGCGCTGCGCTCGGCCGCGGTCCGGCCGGCCATCGAGCTGTGGCGCTCGGTCGAGCAGGACCGCAAGAAAGCGTGGCGGATCCTGTCGCTGCTCGGGCCGGCGGTGCTGGCCCTCATCGCGCTTCGGCTGGTGAGCCTCGACGAGGTGCTCGCGCGCCTCGGCGCCCGGCTCGGCCTCGCGGCTCGCGCCGTCCGCCTCAACAACCCGCTTGCCGGGGTCGACGTCGACAAGCCTGAGGACCATGCCCTCGCCGAAGCGATTCTCAAGGGCGAGGCGTGAGCGACCTCGCCGTCTACGACATGGACCGGACGGTCACCCGGCGTGCGACCTACACGCCGTTCCTGCTGCATTGCGCGCTCAAGCGGGCGCCGTGGCGGCTGATCTTCCTGCCGCTCGTGATCCTGTCGATGCTCGCGTACGTTCTGCGCCTGATCGATCGGGCGAGGCTCAAGGAGATCAACCACCGGCTTCTGCTCGGCCGCACAATCCACCCGCGTGATCTGCTGCCCCTCGTCGACAGCTTCGCCGGCAAGCAGGTCGCGTCCAACATCCGTCCCGGCGCGCTCAAGGCCATCGCGCGGGACAAGAGCGAGGGTCGGCGGCTGGTGCTGGCGACCGCGTCCTACCGTCTCTACGCCGACGCGATCGCCGAGCGGCTCGGCTTCGACGACGTGATCGGGACCGGCTCGGTGATCGGCCTCGACAGCCAGGTCCACGCGAAAATCCTCGGCGAGAATTGCTACGGCCCGGCCAAGCTCCGAATGATCGCCGGCTGGGTCGAGAAGACCGGACTGAAGGGCGCCCATAGCCACGTCCGTTTCTATTCCGACCATGTCTCGGACCAACCGGCGTTCGAATGGGCCGACGAGCCGGTCGCGGTGAACCCGCACGGCAAGCTGCGCCGGCTCGCGACCGAGCGTGGCTGGGCGATCGAGGATTGGGGCTAGAGCCTCACCCCCATGTCGGCGGGCGCTTGTCGAAGAAGGCGCTGATCCCTTCTTCGGCGTCGGCCGCGAGCATGTTTTCGACCATCACGCGCGACGCGGATTCGTAGGCGTTGGCCAAGTCCAGCCCGGCCTGCTCCCGAACCGCCTGCTTGCCGAGCTTGACGGCGAGCGGCGATTTGGCGGCGATGGTGTTCGCGATGCCGCTCACGACTTCGCTCAGGGCCTCGCTCGGCACGACTCGGTTGACCAGGCCGAACTCGAGCGCGGTCGCGGCGTCGATCATCTCGCCGGTCAGCAGCATTTCCATTGCGCGCTTGCGCGTGACGTTGCGGGTCAGGGCGACCGCCGGGGTCGCGCAGAACAGGCCGACGTCGATGCCGTTGACGCCGAATCGCGAGCGGTCGGAGGCGATCGCGAGGTCGCAGGAGGCGACCAGCTGGCAACCGGCCGCGGTCGCGATCCCATCCACTTCGGCGATGACCGGCAACGGATGTTCGACGATCGACTGCATCAGCCGTGAGCAGAGCGCGAACGTCCGTTCGAAGAATGCCTCGCCGCGGTCCGCGTCGGTGCGGTGCGCGGTCATCTGCTTGAGGTCGTGCCCGGCCGAAAAGAGCTTGCCGGAGCCGGCGATGACGATGACTCGGACGGTCTGATCGTCGCGAGCGGCGTCGAGCTTAGCCTGAAGCGATTGCATGGCCTCGACCGAAAGCGCGTTCGCCGGCGGATTGTCGAGCTTCAGCCGGAGCACCGGACCGTGCTGGGAAATCACGACTGGTTCGGACATTGCGCGCGCATAGCAAAGCGCGCTTCGCGCACCCACCCCTAACCCCTCCCTTCCAGGGAGGGGAACTCTAAACCGCGTTCAGGGCGTTGGCGAAGTCGGCGATGAGGTCGTCGGCGTCCTCGACCCCGATCGAAATCCGCACCAGGTTGGGCGTGATCCCGAGCGCCGCCTTGCGTTCCTCGGGGACCGACAAATGGGTCATCGCCGCCGGCGCGCTCGCCAGGGTCTCGGTGCCGCCGAGACTGACTGCCAAATGGGCGATGCTGAGCGCGTCGAGGAAAGCGAACGCCTCCTTCTCCCCGCCCTTCAAATAGAGCGAGAAGGTCGAGCCGGCGCCGGTGCAGTGGCGCGCATAAATGTCGGCCTGGCGCGAGCCCGGTTCGAGGAAGCCCAGGTAACCGACGCTCTCGACCTTGGGATGGTCGCGTAGGAAGGCGCAGACCCTGGCGGCATTTTCGCCGGCCCGCTCCATCCTGAGCTCGAGCGTCTCGAGGCTGCGAAGCAGCATCCAGGCGGTGTTGGCATCGCAGATCGTGCCGATCGTGTTGCGCAGCATCCGGACGCGGTTGATCAGCTCCATGTCGCCGACCAGCGCGCCGCCGACCAGGTCGCTGTGCCCGCCGGCATATTTGGTCAGGCTATAGACGGTGAGGTCGGCGCCCTGGGCGAGCGGCTTGGCCCACAGCGGACCGAGGAAGGTATTGTCGATCGCGATCGGCGGCCGCTCGCTCTGCTCGAAGGCGGCGTCGCGCGCTGCGGCGACGGCCTCCACGTCGACCAGCTGGTTGGTCGGGTTGGCCGGGCTTTCGAGGTAGATCAGCGAGACGCGGCCCTTGGCCTTGGCGCGGGCGATGACGTCGTCGATCTCCTCGCGGGTCGCGCCCGACGGGAAGTCCAGCCACGACACGCCGAACTGGCCGAGGATCTTGGCAATCAGGGTTTCGGTCGCGGCATAGAGCGGGCCCGAGTGGACGACGCAGTCGCCCGGCCGGACGAACGTCAGCAGCAGGGTCGCGATCGCCGCCATTCCGCTGGAGAAAGCGAGTGCGTCGTCGGCGTCCTCCCAAAGCGCGAACCGGTCCTCGAGGATTTCCTGGTTGGGCCCGTTGAAGCGCGAATAGATCAATCCCTCGGCGCCGCCGGGGATCTTGCCGGTCACGCCCTCGAAGAAGCGTTTCCCCGCGGCTGCATTTTCGAACACGAAGGTCGAGGTGAGGAAGATCGGCGGTTTCAGCGAGCCTTCGCTCAGCGCCGGATCGAAGCCGTAGCCCATCATCAGCGTCGAGGGCTTCAAATTATGATTGCCGACCCGGGTTGCCGTCGGCCGGGGCCGGCGGCGCGGCCGCATGCTATCGTCGTCCGTAGACAAGACCAATCTCCTCGGGCGGTGCGCTAGGCCCGGCGCTACATCAGGGCAAGACGAAGTTCAGGGAAGGGCGATAAGGCTGGCTTGTCGGCCGTAGTCGGCCTCGCCGCGGTGGGTGGCGCGGCGATAACTGTAGAACCGGTCGGGCTCGGCGTAGGTGTCCAGGTGCAGGGCCTCGACCTGTTCGACGCCGGCGGCGATCAGGCGATGAACGAGGTAGGCGGGGAGGTCGAAGTGCGGCTTGCCGGTCGCGCTTTCGGCGAAGAAGCGCTCGCTGCCCGGTTCGCGCTCGAGGAAGGTCGCGCGGAACTCCTCGCTGACTTCGTAGGACAACTGGGCGATGCACGGTCCGACCGACGCGGCGATGCGGTGCCGCCGGGCGCCGAGCTTCTCCATTGCCGCGATGGTCGAATCGGTGACCCCCGCAAGCGCTCCGCGCCAGCCGGCGTGCGCCGCTCCGATCACTCCCGCATCGGCATCGGCGAACAGCACCGGGGCGCAATCGGCGGTGAGGATTCCGAGCAGCAGCCGGGGCCGGTCGGTGACCATCGCGTCGGCGTGCGGTCGCTCTTCCTGCGGCCAGGCCCGGTCGGCCATGACCGCCTCGGCGGAATGGACCTGGTGGACCGTGACCAGTTCGGCGCCGGGCAGCACGGCGGCAATTGCGCGCTTGCGGTTCTCGAAGATCGCCGCGCGGTCGTCCTTGCTGCCGTAACCGACGTTCAGTCCGGCGACCTCGCCGAGCGAAACGCCGCCGCGGCGCCCGAGAAAGCCGTGCGGGATCGTTCCGAGCGCGGTTGCCCGAACCGCCTCCACCGCCTGATCGCCTGGGCTCACAGCACCTTCCGCATGATGATGTCCTCGTCGGCCTGGCTGCCGACCATGAAATCGTAGCGTCCCACCGCCTCGAAGCCGTAGCGCGCGTAGAACCGCCGCGCACGCCGATTGTCGACAAAGACGGTCAAGTACAGCTCGGCGATCCCGGCACGGCGGGATTGCTCGACGGCGCGGTCGAGCAGCGCCCCGCCGATGCCGGCCCCGGCATGGCTCGGCAGAACGTACAGCTGGCTGAGCAGGCGCGCGGTGCCGGACGGCTCGATGTCCAGCTTGAGCGGCCCGAGCTTGGCGTAGCCGACAATCCCGCCGTCGGCCTCGGCGACGAGGAAGGCGAACGCCGGATCGCTCAGTTCGGCCCCCCACGCGTCGAGCGTGAATTGCCCGAGGAAGGCGGCGAGGTCCTCGGGCCGATAGAGGTGGGCGAAGGTTTGGCAGAAGCTGGCGCGGAACACCCGGTCGATGGCCGCAGCGTCGTCGGGCGTCCCGGCTCGATAGGACAGGCTCATGCGAAGCCCGCCGCCGCCGGCCAGCGGGCCGCATGGATGGCCATCACCTTGAACAGCTCGCCCATCTCGTTCGGCGCGATCAGCCGGTCGAGCGCGGCCCGGATCTCGTCGGCCTGATTCGGATTTGCTGCGACGAGCGCGTCGGCCCGGGCGCGGATTCCCAGCCGCTCAAGCCAGTTGCCCTGGGTCACGACAGCGGTCGCCGTCGCTCCGCTTTCGGCCGCGGCGTGCGCCACGGATTCAAAGTCGACGTGCGCGGTCAGATCCTGCTCGCCGGGGTCGTGCAGGACCGGGGCAAACGCGTGGCCGCGAACCGCCTGGAGGGTGTCGCCCGGCGCGCTGCGCTCGTGGCCATAGTCGATGAAGAGGGCAATCCCGCCCATGGCGGCGACGCAGGTGGCGATCGCCGCGACCGCCTGGTCGCGGGTCGGCGAGACCTCGACCACCTCGCCGTCGCGATCGAAGGCGAGGCCGTTGGCGGCGACCACGACGCGCCGTTCCACGCCGCCGACCAGCTGGCGGACCGGGAGCGCGTCGAGAAACTCGTTGGCGACCAGGAGCAGCGGCCGCGCGGGGAGATCCTCGATCGCGTCGTGCCAATGCGCGTCGGGCACGGCTTGCGCCTGCGCCTGGCGCAGCACCGGGCTGGTCTCGACGAGGTGCACGCCGCCCGCGAACCCCGCCGTCCGGAGCACGCGCAGAGCATCGGCGGCGAGGGTGCCGCGGCCGGGCCCGAGCTCGACATAGATTGCGTCGGACGGGGCGCCCGCCCGGACCCAGCAATCGGCGAGCGCGGCGCCGACCAGTTCGCCGAACATCTGGCTGACCTCGGGCGCGGTGACGAAGTCGCCGGCGGCCCCGAACGGATCGCGCGTCGCGTAATAATAAGCGTTGCACGCCGCCATATAGGCCTCGACCGTGATCGGCCCCTCGGCGGCGATGCGCTCGCGCAACGCGCGCTCGAGCGGGGTCACGCCACCGACGCGGGACCGGCGATCGGCTCGACGCGGACGCGCCGGCTCTTGGCGGTGAGCATCAGATAAAGCCCGCCGAGGATCATCGGCAGCGACAGCCACTGGCCCATGTGCAGGCCCGCAGTCGCGAATATGGTGTTCGTGAATTGAGCGTCGGGCTCGCGGATGAACTCGAGGCCGAAGCGGAAGGCGCCGTAGAAGAAGATGAACGTGCCGACGAGCTTGCCGGGCTGGTAGCGCGCCTCGGTCTTCCAGAACATCCACCACAGGATGCCGAACAGGACGAGCCCTTCAAGGCCCGCTTCGTACAGCTGGCTCGGATGGCGCGGATCGCCGAGGAACATCTCCGCCTTTCCGTCGATCATTCGTCCAGTCGGTTCCATGAAGCGGATCGCCCAGGGCACCGACGTGTGTGCGCCCCACAATTCCTGGTTCACGAAGTTGGCGAGGCGGCCGAAGAACAGCCCGAACGGCACGCAGCAGGCGACGTAATCGTGGAGCCGCAGCCACGCCAGTTTTTCCTTGCGCGCCAAATAGAGGATGCCGAGCGAGGTGCCGATGACGCCGCCGTGGAACGACATGCCGCCATCCCACAGCTTGAGCATCTCGATCGGGTGTTTGAGATACTCGCCGAGATTGTAGAACAGGATGTAGCCGATGCGGCCGCCGAGGATGATCCCGAGCGCGGCATAGAAGACGAGGTCGTCGGCATGCTTGCGGTTCATCGGCGCGCCCGGCTTGCGGATCAGCCGCAGCAGGTACCAATAGCCGATGAAGATCCCGGCGAGGTAAGCGAGGCTGTACCAGCGCAGGTCGAACCTCCAGATGTGCAGCGCGACCGGCGACAGGCCGAGATCGGGGAAGGCGGTGAAGTGTGACGGATCCGGAACTTGCAAGGACTTCCCCCTTTACGGTCTGCGCCTCATAAGGCTGGCAGGCGCAAAGGCAAAGGAAGCAGATGCGGACCGACCTCGACCGCAGATATGACGAGTTGCTCGCCGAGGTGATCGCGCCGGGCGGCCGGCTGGTGATCGGCCGGGACGAGCAAGGACGAGCGATCGTCACCAATTTCCCGGCGACGATCCCGGAACTGTTCCGCACCTTTTGCCCGCTCTATCCGGATGCCGAGGCGATCATTTGCGGCGATGAGCGGCTGACCTTCGCCGAGCTCGACCGGATTTCGGAATGCGTCGCGCATGGCCTGGCTGCGCGCGGCGTCGGCAAGGGTGACCGCGTCGCGATCGCGATGCGCAACTGCTCGGCGTGGGTCGTCAGCTACATGGCGGTCGTCAAGGCCGGCGGCATCGCCACCTTGCTCAACGGCTGGTGGCAGGCGGACGAGATGGAGCAAGCGATCCGCCTGTCCGAGCCGAAGCTGATCATCGCCGACACCCAGCGCGCCGATCGGATCAGGGAGAAATGCGCCGACGTTGCGACGCTGGCGGCGGCGATCGAGCTTCCGGTCGAGCAGGCGCTGGCCGAGCTGCTGCATGACCGCGACGAGGACAGCGTCCTTCCGGAAGTGGCCCCAGAAGACGATGCGACCATCCTGTTCACCTCGGGCTCGACCGGCGATTCGAAGGGTGCGCTGTCGACCCATCGCGCGGTGACCACCGCCACTTATGCTTATGCAACCGGCCTGATCGTACTTGGGACCCTCCTCGAGCGGGACGGCAAGCCCGCGCCGACGGCGCGGACCCTGCTCAGCGTGCCACTGTTCCATGTCACCGGCGAAGTGCCGGTGATGATCAACAGCTTCGTCATCGGCCGGTGCATGGTGGTCATGCCGAAGTGGGATGCGAGCGAGGCGCTGAGGCTGATCGAAAAGGAAAGAATCACCTATTTCGTCGGAGTCCCGACGATGAGCCTCGAGCTCATGAACCATCCCGACCGGCACAAATACGACCTCTCCTCGCTGTCCGACATCACCGCCGGCGGAGCGCCGCGCCCGATCAGCCACGTCGAGCGGATCAAGGCCGAGTTCCCCAATGCGCAGCCGGCGCTGGGCTATGGTCTGACCGAGACCAATGCCGCCGGATTCAGCAACTTCTGGACCAATTATGCGGCCAAGCCGGCGTCGACCGGCCGGGCGCAGGTGCCCTATATCGAGGCGGCGATCCTCGGCCCAGGCGACGTCCATCTGCCGGCTGGGGAGGTGGGAGAAATCGCGATCCGCAGCGCGGCTAACATCAAGGGCTATTGGCGCAACCCGCAGGCGACTGCGGCGCTGTTCACCGCCGACGGTTACATCCGGACCGGCGACATCGGCTATCTTGACGAAGACGGCTATCTGTTCATCGTCGACCGCAAGAAGGAGATCATCATTCGCGGTGGCGAGAACATCTCGGCCGCGGAGGTCGAGGCGGCTTTCTATGCGTGCCCGGCCGTCGCCGAAGTGTCGGTCTTCGGCGCGCCGGACGAACGGCTGGGTGAGGTGCCCGTGGCCGTGATCTATGCCAAGCCGGGCGCCAAACTCGATGAGGCGGGCCTTTACGCGTTCCTCGACGGGCATCTGGCCAAATTCAAGATTCCCCAGCGTATGATCCTTTCCAGCGAGCCGTTGCCGCGCCTCGGAACCGGGAAGATCGACCGCCGTGCGCTGAAAGCGCAGTACGCGCATTGATTCTCGACCGGCGGACGCTGTTGATCGGCGGCGGGGTCGGGGTCGGCCTGATCGTCGCTTATTCGCTGTGGCCGCACCGCATCCCGAGTGACTTGCCGCTGAAGCCGGGCGAGCAGGCGTTCGGCGCGTTCATCAAGGTTGGACGCGACGGGCGCGTGACGGTTGCGGTGCCGCAAGCCGAGACCGGGCAGGGCATCTGGACCGCGCTGCCGCAAATCGTCGCCGACGAGCTCGGCGCTGCGTGGGAGACGGTCGGCGTCGAGCCAGCGCCACTTACGTCTGCCTATGCGAATCCCCTGGCCGGGGACCAGGGCTGGCCCAAGGGCCTGCGCATCACTGCCGGCTCGACCTCCGTACGCGCGTTCGAACGGCCCATGCGCGAGGCGGCCGCGGTGGCGCGAGCGATGCTGATCGGGGCGGCTGCCGATCGCTGGACCGTGTCGCCCAAGGACTGCGACACGGCCGACGGCTTCGTCATCAACGGCGTCCGAACCTTCACCTTCGGCGAGCTCGCCGAGGAAGCCGCGGACCGCACCCCACCCGATTCGCCGCCGCTGCGATTGCCGGGCAAGTCGCGCCTGGTCGGGCAACCGCTGCAGCGACTGGACGGGCCGGCCAAGGCCGACGGCAGCCTGCGCTTCGCCGGCGACGTCCGCCTTCCCGGGATGCTGTTCGCAGCGGCGCGCCTGGCTCCGCCGGGCGGGCGGATCACCGGCTATTCGCGTGAAGCAATCAAGGCAATTCCCGGCGTTCGGCATGTTGCGGCCTCGGATGATTCGCTGGCGATCGCCGCCGATAGCTGGTGGACCGCCGAGCGCGCCGCGAACGCCGCGGACGCCAAATTCGCGGGGGCCCGAATGGCGCCCGACGCGCGCCTGCTGTTCGATGATGCATTGGCCGCGGGCGACGCGCACAACTGGTTCGACCGCGGCGACTATGACGCGACGGTACGCGGATCCCGGGTGCTCGCCGCGACCTATTACGTCGCTCCCTCTCAGCACCTCGGGCTCGAGCCGTTGTCGGCCACCGCGCGGTTCAGCGGCGACCATTGCGAAGTGTGGGCGGCAACCCAGGCGCCCGGCGCCGCGCGCGCTCGCGCCGAGCAAGCTGCCGGGGGAGGTCGGGTGACCCTTTACCCGATGCCGGTCGGCGAGCCGGCCGGCCGCGCTCTGGAACCCGACGTGATCCCGTTGGCTGTGCGCCTGGCGCGCGCGACCGGGCGCCCGGTCCAGCTCACCCTGTCCCAGTTTGCGAGCCAAAATCACGATCATCCCTCGGGCGGCGCGCTCGCCCGGCTGACGGCGCTTCCAGGTGCCGGCGGCATCACCGCCGCATGGAGGATGCGCGTGGCGTCGGCCGACGGCTTCGGGGCTGCGCTGGCCGCGGCATCGGGCGACGATTCCCCAAAGAAATTAGGCAAAACCGGTCTCGACGGCTCGGTCCCGCCGTATGCGATCCCTCATGTCAGCGTCGAAGGCGTCGCTGTGCCGACGCCCTACGAAGCGGGCTACATGCGCGGGTCGCCCCAGCGCGAGTTCGCCTTCTTCACCGAAAGCTTCGTCGACGAGCTGGCCCACGCCGCCGGAATGGAGCCGCTGGCCTTTCGCATGTCGCTGCTCGGCGGCGACCCCCGCCTCGCCCGCTGCCTCCAGACCGCGGCCCAGATTGCGCAATGGGACGGCGGCGGGCAGGGCAGCACGATGGGTATCGCCGGCTGTTCGGCTTACGGGTCGCATATCGGACTGGTCGCCAGCGCGACAATCGCGGAGGACCAGCGAATCCGCGTTCATCGCTTGACCGCCGCGGTCGATTGCGGCCGCGTGATCAACCCGAGCCTGGTCACCCAGCAGATCGCCGGAGGCCTCATCTGGGCGCTCGCCCAGGCGTCGATTCCGGCTCCAGAGTGGGTGATCGGAGTGCCGCGCGCACGCTCCTTTCGGTCGCTTGGGCTGCCGCTGCTCGGCGACACGCCGGACTTCACAATCCACCTCGTTCCGTCGACCGCGCCGTCCGGCGGAGTGAGCGGGCTCGGCACGATCGCGCTCGCGCCCGCGGTTGCCAACGCGATCTACGCCGCGACCGGCAAACGCCTGCGCGCCCTGCCGTTCGAGGTCGCATGATCGGCGTTCTGCTCATCAACCTCGGCACGCCCGACGCGCCCGACGCACGCTCCGTGCGCCGCTATCTCGCCGAGTTCCTGAGCGACCGGCGCGTCGTCGAGATTCCGTCAATCGCGTGGCAGCCGATCCTCCGCGGGATCATCCTCCGCACCCGCCCGCGCAAGAGCGCCGAGGCCTATCGTCAGGTGTGGACCGACGAAGGATCACCGCTGCAATATCTGACCCGGAAGCAGGCGGACGAGCTGGCCGAACGGCTCGGGGGGCCGGTGCTGGTGCGCTACGCGATGCGCTACGGGAAGCCGGCCATCGGCGCGACGATCTCGGCGATGATGGCGGACGGAGCGACTCGGATCCTCGTTGCACCGCTCTATCCGCAATATTCGGCGGCGACGACGGGGACGGCGGTGGACGCAGTCGGCGCCGCACTGGCGCGGATGCGGTCACAGCCGGCGCTGCGCTTCCTGCCGCCTTATTATGACGACCCCGCGTACATCGGCGCGCTCGCCGGCGATGTGACCCGGCATCTGACGGAGCTCGACTGGAAGGCCGACGCGATCGTCGCAAGCTTTCACGGCCTGCCGGAGCGCGCCGTGCGCCTCGGCGACCCGTATCAGCGGCACTGCCAGGAGACCGCCCGGCTGCTGTCCGAGCGGTTGGGGCGCGACCTGGTGGTCAGTTTTCAATCGCGGTTCGGGCGCGCCAAATGGCTGGAACCGGCGACCGACGCGACATTGGCGAGGCTGGCGCGCGAGGGGGCGCGGCGCGTGGCGGTCCTCGCGCCGGGCTTTGCGGTCGATTGCCTCGAGACGCTTGAGGAGCTCGCGATTCGCGGCAAGGCGCTGTTCGAAGCGGCCGGAGGCGAGCGCTTCGCCTATCTCCCGTGCCTCAATGCGGATGAGCCGGGAATGGCCATGCTCGAAACCTTGGCGCGCCGCGAACTTGCAGGCTGGCTGCCCGCGACCTAAGCGCCACTCCCGAACGCAGGAGGAGGATTCTGATGGCTCGAGTGGCGATCGTGACGGGCGGTTCGCGCGGCATCGGCGAAGCAATCAGCGTGGCGCTGCGCGACATGGGCATGCAGGTCGCGGCCAATTATGCCGGCAATGAGGAGCGGGCGCGCGAGTTCACCGAGCGCACCGGGATCAAGAGCTACAAGTGGGACGTAGCCGACTTCGACGCGTGCATCGAGGGCGTGCGCCAGGTGGAGAGCGAGCTCGGGCCCGTCGACGTCCTCGTCAACAATGCGGGCATCACCCGCGATTCGACGATGAAGCGGATGGATCGCGGCAAGTGGAGCGAGGTGATCGACGTCAACCTCGGCGGCGTGTTCAACATGGCCAAGGCGGTGTGGGACGGGATGGCGACTCGCGGTTACGGGCGGATCGTCAACATCGGTTCGATCAACGGCCAGGCCGGCCAGTACGGCCAGGTCAATTACGCCGCCGCCAAGTCCGGCATCCACGGCTTCACCAAGGCGCTGGCGCAGGAAGGCGCGCGCTCGGGCGTCACCGTCAATGCGATCGCGCCCGGCTACATCGACACCGACATGGTCGCCGCTGTGCCCGAGGACGTGCTCGGCAAGATCGTCGCGCGAATCCCGGTCAACCGCCTTGGCAAGGCTGACGAGATCGCCCGCGGGGTCGCCTTCCTGGTCGACGAGAATGCCGGCTTCATCACCGGCTCGACCCTGTCGATCAACGGCGGCCAGCACATGTATTGATGGCGCCGGACTACGCTCCGCCGCAGAAACGGTCGGTCCTGATCGCCGGCCACCAGACGTCGATCAGCCTCGAGCCGATGTTCTGGCGCGCGCTCGAGACCGCGGCCCGCGAGCGCGGCCGCCCGCTCAACGCTTTGGTGGCGGAGATCGACGCGGAGCGGCTCGACTCCGAGCGCGTGCCCAATCTTACCTCGGCGATTCGGCAGTGGCTGTTCGCGCGGCGCGCAGCACCGCCCGGCTGAAGGCGTCGCCGCCGTCCGGCGCATGTTCGAGGAACAACGCTGGCTCGATCAGCTCGAGCTCCATGATGCGCAGGGCGCCCAGATGGTCCGAGACGATGTCGACCCGCGCGTAGGTCGCTTGAGCCGGAGCGGCGGCGAGCGCCCGCTGGGCGAGCGTCACTGCCCCGGGGGGCGGCGTCGAGGGCAGCGTCACGCCGCCAAGATGCGGCTGGACCCGGAAGTCGCCGTCTTTCGGGCGCTTCACCACCGTGTGGCTGTGGACTCCGTCGAACAGGATGAGCGCATGTTCGCCTTCGGTCGCGATGCTCGAGACGAATGGCTGGATCATCATCCGCCGGCCGCGCTCGGACGCCGGGATCGGCTCGCCGACGCGGATTCGATGGGTCCCGGCAGCCGACGCGGAAACCGGCGGCTTCACGACGAGCTCGGGAGTGCCGAACCGTTCGGCCGCCGCCGCGAGGCTGGCGTTGTCGAGCTTGTCGACCTCGACCGTGTCCACGGTCGGGACGCCGCTCGCGGCCAATTGGGTCAAATAGGTCTTGTCGCTGTTCCACCACAGCAGGCTGGGCGGGTTGGCGACCGGCAGCTGCTCCGCGTCGAAGCGGTTGAGCAGCCGCAGCCACGGCCCGTAATGGTGATGATATCCCCAGGCGACCAGCGGCAGCACCAGATCGTAGCCCGACAAGTCGCCGGGATCGGTCCACGGCAGCGGCTCGACCGTGACCCCATGCCGGGCCAAGGCGGCGGCCTCGGCGTCATAGGTCCAGTCCCACGGCTCCGGATAGTCCGGCTCCGGGACCAGGATCGCGATGCGCATCTCAGCGCGCGAGGAGAATGCGCGCCTGGCTTGCGATCTGCGCGAGCATCGCCGCGCTGGCGTTGCCTTCGGTCCGGGCGCGCGAGACCAGCCCGCGGAACTGGTCGATGCGCGCGCCTTGGGTGTCGATCCAGCGCAGCACGGCGTCGTGTGGGTCCTTGTCGCGGGTCCGTGACAGGAACTCGATCCGCAGCTGCTCGAAGTCGCGGGCGAGGCCGGCGGTCAACAGCCGCTCCCACTGATCGGCGGGAACGAAGCGTGCGAGCTGCTGCTGTGCCCAGTCGAGCCCCAGAGCCTCGCCGATCTTGGTGTAGGCGCGGGTCAGCAGCAGCTCGTCGAACTTGCGCCGCGCGGCCAGCGCCGAAATGCCGAACACGCCATCGAGCTCGTAGAGGCGGACCAGGCGCCGCACGACGTCCTCGCTGGCGCCGCGCGACAGCAGGTGATCGCGGCGCGCATCGGCCTCGTTGCGCACCTCGGTGCGGATCAGCCGGTCGGCCTCCGCGGAGATGCTGCGGAGCCCCGGCTCGAACAATTTGCACAGCGCCCCGACCCGGGTTTCGCCGGCGGCCGCGCGGAGAATGTCCGAGAGGTGCGAGCGAATGCTTCGGGCCGCGACCGTGAACAGCTCGATGCGGACGTCCTCGCGCAGCTTGTCGCGCTCGAGCTTGTCCCACAGCACGTCGAGCTCAAGGAGTCGCTCGGCGACCAGGAAAGCGGCAATCACCTGGCCGAGCGACGCCCCTTCCTCCTCGGTCAGGTCGAACGGGGTGACCGGGCCAAGCCGGTTGACCAGGCGATTGGCAACCTTGGTGGCGAGGATTTCGTGGCGCAGCCGATGGGCGCGAACCGCATCGGGATGGAGCTTGCGCATCGGCTGCGGGAACGCCGCGAACAATTGCGGTTCCAGCAGCTTGTCGTCGGCGAGGCGCAGCTTCTCGGCGGAATCCTGGAGGGCCAGCTTGGACATCGACAGCAGCACGGCGATCTCGGGCCGGGTCAGGCCGCGGTTCTCCTGGACCCGGCGCAGCAGGCTCTCGCTCGGCTCGAGGCCCTCGACCTTGCGATCCAGCCGGCCCGATGCCTCGAGCAGCTCGATCGTCCGCACATGGCCGGGGAGGGCATTGGCGCCGAGCGATTCGGCGATCGACAAAGCGAGGCTCTGCAGGCGGTTGTCCTCGAGCACCAGTTCCGACACCTCGTCGGTCATGCGCATCAGGAGCTTGTTGCGCTTCTCGAACGGGAGCCGCCCTTCGCGCATCTCGCGGTTGAGGGGGATCTTGATGTTGACCTCATTGTCCGAGCAGTCGACGCCGGCCGAATTGTCGATGAAGTCGGTGTTGATCCGCCCGCCCAGCATCGAGAACTCGATCCGCCCGGCCTGGGTCACGCCGAGGTTGGCGCCCTCGCCGACGACCCGCGCGCCGACCTCGGTCGCATCGACTCGCAGCGTGTCGTTCGCCGGGTCGCCGACATCGGCGTGGCTCTGGGTCGAGGCCTTGATGTAGGTGCCGATCCCGCCGAACCACAACAGGTCGACCTTGGCCTTGAGGATCGCGTTGATCAGGCTCATCGGGTCGAGGCTTTTGGACTCGATCCCGAGCAGCTTGCGGATCTCGGCGTTGAGCTCGATCGACTTTTGCGTCCGCGAGAAAATCCCGCCGCCTCTGGACAGCAGCTTGCGGTCGTAATCGTCCCAGCTCGAGCGGGGCAGGTCGAACATCCGCTTGCGCTCGGCCCAGCTTTTCGCCGGGTCGGGGTTGGGGTCGATGAAAATGTGACGGTGATCGAACGCCGCGACCAGCTTGATCGCATCGGACAGCAGCATACCGTTGCCGAACACGTCGCCCGACATGTCGCCGCAGCCAGCGACGAGCACCGGATCCTTCTGAACGTCGATGCCCATTTCGATGAAATGCCGCTGGACCGAGATCCACGCGCCCCTGGCGGTGATCCCCATCGCCTTGTGGTCGTAGCCGTTCGACCCGCCGCTGGCGAAAGCGTCGCCGAGCCAGAAGTTGCGCTCGAGCGCGATGGCGTTGGCGACGTCGGAGAAGGTCGCGGTGCCTTTGTCGGCGGCAACCACGAAATAGGGGTCTTCGCCGTCGTGAATCACGACCGAGTCGGGGTGGACGACCACATCGTTGACGAGATTGTCGGTGACCGAGAGCAGCGAACGGATGAAGATCCGGTAGCTTTCGGTGCCCTCGGCCAGCCAGGCATCGCGGTTGGCGGCCGGCGGCAGCTGCTTGGGATAGAAGCCGCCCTTGGCGCCGGTCGGGACGATCACCGCGTTCTTGACTAGCTGAGCCTTCATCAGGCCGAGGATCTCGGTGCGGAAGTCGTCGCGCCGGTCGGACCAGCGCAGGCCGCCGCGGGCGATCGGCCCGCCGCGCAGGTGGATGCCTTCGATGCGCGGCGAATAGACCCAGATCTCGCGCCACGGCACCGGCCGCGGGAGCCCGGGCACGAGCGACGAATTGATCTTGAAGGCGAGCGCTTCCCCGGCCGCGGGGGCGAAGGCGTTGGTCCGGACGATCGCCTCGACCAACGCCCGCAGCCGGCGCAGGATACGGTCGTCGTCGATCGAGCGAATCTGCCCCACGGCATGGTCGAAATTCGCCCGCAGCCGGTCGCATTTGGCGTCGCGCTTGCGGACGGCCGGATCGTGGAGGGTGGTGAACAGCTCGACCAAGGCCGTGGTCGCCTTCGGCGCCCGCCGCAGTGCATCGACCACCGTGACCAGGCCGAAGCTGCTCCCGGTCTGACGCAGGTAGCGGAACCAGGCGCGCAGCCAGACCACCGGGCGCGTGTCCAGCCCGGCGTAGAGTACGAGCTGGTTGAATTCGTCGTTCTCAGCCGAGCCGCGCAGCACATTGGCGATCGCCAGCTCGATCTCGCCCTTGCGCTCGAGGATCATGTCCATGTCGGCGCCGCTGCCGACCTCGACCCTGAAATCGTGGATGTAGCCGTTGCCGCCCGACAATGCGGTCGGCATCTCCTCGAGCACGCGGAAGCCGAAATTCTCGAGCACCGGGACGGCGTCGGACAAGGGGATCAGCGCGCCGGTACGGTAGGTCTTGAGCCGCAGCTGGCCGGGCGGGTCGCTGTCGAGCCGGCTGATGCGGACGTCGCGGTCGTTGTCGTCGTCGAGCTGGCACAGCCGGAGGATGTCGGCCGCGCCTTCTTCCGGCGCGGACCGCAGGCGGTAACTGTCGGGGAAGGTCCCGATGTAAGTCAGCGCCAGACGGGTCGCCCGCGGGACGCCGGCGGCGGCGACCAGCTCGCCCTCGACCGCCGGGGCCCAGCCGCGGACCATCTCGACGATCGCCGCGTCAAGCGCCTCGCCGTCGGGCAGCGCCGCCTTCTCGTCGATATATTGAGTGTAGCGGATCAGCGCGAGGTCGCCGTCGCCCAGCTCGACCGACCAGCTGGTGACCTCGCGCCCCACTTCGCTTTCGAGCAGCAGCGCGATCGCGGTCCGGCGGGAGGTGGTGAGCTCCTCGCGCGGCAGCCAGACGAAGCTGAACAGCTGGCCGTGGAGGATGCTGCGGACCTGGAGCAGGCCCGGGCGCGGGCGGTCGGCCAGCGACATTGCCATCATCACCAGCGACCGCATCGATTCATATTCGATCGTGATCAGCAGGTCGCGCGGCAGCGACGCGACCGCATGGCGCAGCGCCTTGCCCGAATGACCCTTCGGATCGAACCCGAAGTCGTCATCGAGCTGTTGCAAGCGGCGACGAAGGACCGGGACTTCCTCGGGCGGAAGCCGCAAGGCTTCGCTGGTCCACAGCCCGGCGTGCACGCCGATACCGACGACCTTATCCTTCTGATGGAGCGGAACGACGACCAGGTCGAGCGGTACCCGGCGGTGGACGGTCGACTTCCGCTCGGCCTTGGCCATCAGCGGAGCTTCGCCGCTTTCGAGGTAGTGCATCGCACCGAGGCAGCCACCCTCGTCGGTCGGCGCTCCCGGGATGCTGAAGATGCCGAGCGCCTCGGACGGCGCCTCGTAGGGCCGCTCGACGTGATAGCCGAGCAGGGTCATCGCGCCGTCGGCGAACCATTCCAGGAGGGCGCGGCCCTCGGCATCCTCGATCGCCGCTGCGTCCTCGCGCATCTTGCTTTGCAGCGCGCGCCAGTCGCGCACCGCGAGGCGGACGTCATGCAACACGCGGCGGAGGTCGGTCGCGAGCTCCTGCCGGGCGCGTGCATCGGCGCGGTCGAGCTCGAGGTACATCATCGACTCGCGCCGGCTCTTGTCGCCGCACAGCTCTTCGAGCTCGGTCAGATCCCCGTCCTCGTCGCGTGTCACGCACACCACCGGGTGGAGCAGGCGATGGATCGTCAGCTGCCGGGCGGCGATCGCGTTGGCGACCGAATCCACCAGGAACGGCATGTCGTCGTTGACGATCCCGATGCGCATCCGGCGGTTGCCGGCCTCGCCGCCGATCGACTCGATGGACAGCGCGAGGTCGCCGCGCTGGCGGCGTGCCGCGACCTGGGCGAGGAATTCGGCGGCTTGCCGCTCCGCGTCTCGGCTAAGTCCATGGGTTTCCCCGGGCAACGCGTGGCCGGTCAGCGCCTTCCGAAGCGATTCGACCAGCGGCTTGGCCAGGCGCATGTGAGCAGTCATGGACGGGTTGAGCTCCGCGAGTAGGATGCGGCGCGCCTATAGCCGCGCGCTCCCAAGGGGGACAACCCCGCGAGCTAGATCGTGCGGCGAATTGCGCGTTCGACCAGCGCTTCGTCGCTGACGATCGCGACCGGCTCGTGCTGGCCGTCGGCGCCGCGGCGAGTGATCACCACCGCGAATTCCTCCTCCGCCGGAACCGTGGCGAGCGAGATCGACGGCGCGGCGCGAAGCTTGGCGCGGGCGGCCTCGCCGCGCGTGTCGGGCCGCGGCTCGGGCCGCCGCGCCTCGCGCTCGGCCGCGACCAGCGCCTTGAGCCCGCCTGGCTGCTGCTCGATCAGCTGCTGGAACCCGCCGGTCCCGACCTGCCGGCGCTGGGCGTAGGACAGGGCCGCCGCGAACTCGGTCAGCCGCGCCTTGTCGTAGTCGATCGCGAACACCAGCTTGACGATCGGAGTCATCGGCGCCCGGGCCTGCGCCTTGACGCCGGATTCCTCGAGCAGCTCGGCATAGTCCCCCGGATTGTCCTGCGACGCGAGCGCGAAGTCGTAGGCGAGAGAGAGCGCCCGGTAGAGCGCCGCGCGGGTGCGGCCGTCGGCGGACTTGACCGCTTCGGCGGTCTCGCGCGCGGCCCACAGGCGGTCGGCAAGCCCGGCATCGTCGCCGAGCTCGATCGCCGGCTCATCCTCAGCGGCGTCGGCGAGCGGTCCGTCTTCCCAGATCAAATGCTCTTCGGGCGCGTGCGGGGCGATCGCCGGCTCGTCATCGATGCCGAGCGGCGCGAATTCCGGCTCCGGCTCGACCTCCGGCTCGACCATCGGGACCTCGGGAGCGGCATCGTCGGCCACGAAACCCGGCTCGGGCGAAACGGCCGAGGCGGCCACCGGCTCGCCCGTCTTCCAGTTGATGACGCCGTAGATGAAATCGATCGTGTCGCCGTCCGACGAGAAAGGCATCAGGATGCCGCGATAGCAGATCGTTTCTGCGCGCTGGTTCTCGAACTCGGCCTCGAAGCCGACCGGAGCGCGATTGGCGATGATTTGCAGATAATGGTCGGTCAGCCGCGACAGCAGCGATCGGCTCGGCACGTCGGCGATGGTGCGCATGCTGTCGTCGAGCCCGCACTCCTCGCGGATCGCGCCGCCGATGTAGGGCACGGCCGGATTGTCGCGGCCGCAGGTGAAATCGAGCAGGACGCTGTTGGACGCGAAGTCCTGGACGTCGCCGGGCTCGAGTTCCTCGATCGACGGGAAGTCGCGGCCGTCGAGCAGCGAGACCCAGTAATTGTAAGCGCGCACATGCATGCGCCGCTCGTCGGTCCCGATCGCCGCGGCGACGTCCTCGGCCGAGGCGCTCTCGATCGCCGGCGGGTTGAAGTCGCCCGAATGCTCGCGATAGCTGTCCATTACGCTGGGCCCCACACTCCTATTTCGCTCGGAAAATGCAGGAGCGCAGTTACCAAAATGTTAAGCATATTTGTTCAGTGGCGGCGTCGGCCGCAACTTGCCCATCCTTGCGGTCGCTGTTACGGGCGCGCACGTCCTTTTCCGGGAACCAAGCCGCTTTAGCTCAGCTGGTAGAGCACATCATTCGTAATGATGGGGTCGCGTGTTCGAGTCACGCAAGCGGCACCACTCCAAAACGGCGTTCAGAGACGATAACCGGGCGTCCGTTCGGCAACCAGACGGTCCCGATTGCTCAAATCCTTGTAATGAAGGGTCCAAGCGGACAACAGGAGTACGCCAGCGGAGAACGCAACCGGCAGCGCACGTGAAACGGGCCCCTGAGCCCCCTTTAACCCGCCGGGATCATTTGACGGGAACTTCGCGCGATGCGCGGCGTCAAATGGGCATGGCGGAAGAGCCGCCTGAACCGACCGAGCCTGTCCAGAAGTGGCCTGTCACCGCGACCGGACGACATCCGGTCCTGAAAGTTCGCGATCGAAATCGATCCCCTGCGTGAGGCAGGGATCACCGCGCAGCTGACTAGACCCATGCAGATCATTGGGGCCGTCGCCTTCGCAGAATGGAGCAGCCGAGGTGGCAACGAGCACACCGTTCCTGGACGATGTCGTGGCGCATAAACGGGCAGCGGCTTGTGCCGCAGTCGCCGAAATCGAGGACGGAATGCTGGTCGGCCTTGGTACCGGCTCGACGGCGAACTTCGCCATCGCCGCGCTCGGTGAACGGGTCGCGGCCGGCCTCAAGGTGACGACCATCCCCACGTCGCTCGCCGCCGGCCGCGCCGCGGAAGCGGCCGGCCTGCCGGCGCTTTCCTTCGACACACTGGCAAAGCTCGATCTGGCCATCGATGGCGCCGACGAGCTCGATCCGCAATTGCGGGCGATCAAGGGCAAGGGCGGCGCCATGCTGCGCGAGAAGGTCGTCGCTGCCGCCGCCACGCGCATGATCGTGATTGTCGACGCAGGCAAACAGGTGACCCGGCTCGGCCGGGGTGCACTTCCAGTCGAGGTGCTGCCGTTCGCGGCCGGTTTCGTTTCTCATCGAATCGAGGAATTGAGGGCGACCGTCAGCCAGCGAATGGCCGGCGACGCCTGCTACCGAACCGACCAGGACAATATCGTTCTCGACTGCCGGTTCGGCCCGATCGACGATCCGCAGGCACTGGCCTCCGCCTTGTCGGCGATTCCAGGCATGCTTGGACACGGCCTGTTCCTCGACGAGATCGACGCCGCTTACGTCGGCGGAAGCAATGGGGTCGTCAAGCTGACCCGCGGCGCGTCATGAACGGTCCGCCAGCACAAGACGACGTGATGCAACCCGTCCTGCCCGATTGGAAAACCGAAATGGCCGCTGATCCGTCGACGCACGCGTCTGGTTCTATCGACGAACTCACGATCAACACGATCCGGACCCTGACGCTGGACGCGGTCGAGAAGGCGGCCTCGGGACATCCCGGCACTCCAATGGGGATGGCCCCCGTCGGCTATGTCTTATGGAGCCGGTTCCTGCGCTACGACCCCGACTGTCCCGACTGGCCCAACCGCGATCGTTTCGTGCTGTCGGTCGGCCACGCATCCCTGCTCCTTTATTCGCTGCTGCACCTGTCCGGCGTGCGCGAGATCGACCGCGACGGCAGGCTTACGAGCCAGCCGGCGGTCAGCCTGGACGATCTGAAGCAGTTTCGGCAGCTCGATTCCAAAACTCCCGGCCATCCCGAATATCGCCTCACCACGGGCGTCGAAGCGACCACCGGTCCGCTCGGCCAAGGTTGCGGGAACTCGGTCGGAATGGCGCTCGCAGAACGCTGGCTCGCGGCGCATTTCAATCGCGACGACGCGACCTTGTTCCACCACGATGTCTATGCCCTGTGCAGCGACGGCGACATGATGGAAGGCGTTGCGAGCGAGGCGGCATCGCTGGCCGGGGATCTCAAGCTGTCGAACCTTTGCTGGATCTACGACAGCAACGGCATCACCATCGAAGGCGGAACGTCGCTCGCGTTCAGCGAAAGCGTGGCCGAACGGTTTCGCGGTTATGGCTGGAACGTCCTGCACATCGCTGACGCGAATGACCTGGACGCTGTCGCGCACGCGCTCGAGACGTTCCGGCAGACCGGGGATGCGCCGACGCTGATCGTCGTTCGCAGTATCATCGGCTGGGGCTCGCCGGTCGCCGGCACGGCCAAGGCGCATAGCGATCCGATGGGCGCGGAAGCGATCCGGGAAACGAAGCGCGTTTATGGCTGGCCCGACGATTCGCAATTCCTCGTGCCGTCCGGGGTCGCAGATCATTTCCGTACGCGACTGGCTGATCGTTCCAGGCCTCTTCGCGAAGCCTGGGAACAGACCCTGACCCGCTATCGCGCCGGACATCCCGAGCTCGCCGATGAGCTCGATTGCATGCTCCAAGGCAGGTTGCCCGACGGCTGGGCCCGCGACATTCCAGGCTTTGCGGCCGATGCCACCGGAATGGCGTCGCGCGATGCCGGCGGCAAGGTGCTGAACGCGATCGCGCACGACATATCCGCCCTGGTCGGCGGCGCAGCGGATCTCGCGCCATCGACGAAGACCAGGCTGACCTTCGAGGGCGCGGGCGATCTCGAGGCACCGACGCCAGGCGGCCGCAACATGCATTTCGGCGTTCGCGAGCATGCCATGGGCGCGATCGCCAACGGCATGGCTCTGTCTTACCTCAGGCCGTTCACCGCGACTTTCCTCGTCTTCAGTGACTATATGCGCCCCCCGATCCGGCTCGCTGCGATCATGGAGCTGCCGACCATATTCGTGTTCACTCACGATTCGATCGGAGTCGGCGAGGACGGGCCGACGCACCAGCCGGTCGAGCATCTGGCGGCGCTGCGCGCGATCCCCGATCTGATCGTCATCAGGCCCGCCGATGCCAACGAAACCGGCGAAGCCTGGCGGGTGGCGATGACTCAGAACCGGATGCCGAGCTGCATCATCCTCTCGCGCCAGAAGCTGCCGACGATCGATCGCGGCCGCTACGCCCCGGCCGATCAGCTCGCTAATGGCGCCTATGTTCTCGCCGACGCGGACGGCGGCGATCCCGAGCTGATCCTGCTCGCCACCGGCAGCGAGGTTTCACTGGCGCTCGGCGCGCACGAACGGCTCGCCGCCGAGGGCGTCCGGTCGCGCGTCGTGTCGATGCCGTCCTGGGCTTTGTTCGAGCAGCAGCCCAAGAGCTATCGCGACGCCGTGCTGCCGCCTTCGGTCCGCGCCCGCGTCGCGGTGGAGCAGGCGAGCCCGCTCGGCTGGGACCGCTATGTCGGGCGCGCCGGCGCGACCGTGACCATGAGCACATTCGGCGCGTCCGCTCCATTCGCGCAGCTCAAGGAGAGGTTCGGATTCACCGTTGATCACGTGATCAAGGTCGCGCGAAGCGTAATGAGCGCGGAGAAACAATGATGACCAATCGACTGCACGCGCTCGAAGCCGAGGGGCAGGCGGTCTGGCTCGACTATCTCGACCGGAGTTTCCTTGCCGAGGGTGGGTTCACTCGGCTGATCGAGCAGGACGGAGTGACCGGCGTCACCTCCAATCCGTCGATCTTCGAGAAAGCGATCGGCCACGGCAGCGAGTATGACGAAGAAATCGCCGCGCTGGTTCGCCAGGGCGAACTGAGCCTCACCCAGATCTATGAGCATCTGGCGATCACCGACATCAGGGCCGCGGCCGACGCCTTGCGGCCGGTCTACGATCGGCTGGACGGTGCTGACGGCTTTGCGAGCATCGAAGTCTCGCCCTTTCTTGCCAGCTCGACCCTCGGGACGATCGACGAGGCGCGTCGGCTCTGGGCCGCCATCGACAGGCCCAACCTGATGGTCAAGGTGCCCGGCACTCGGGCCGGCGTGCCGGCGGTTCGCGAACTCACCTCCGGCGGCGTGAACGTCAATATCACCCTGCTCTTCGCGATCGACATGTACAAGGCGGTCGCCGAGGCGTTTCTCGCCGGCCTCGAGGACCGGGTCGCGAGAGGTGAGGATATCGCGCACATTTCCTCGGTGGCGAGTTTCTTCGTCAGCCGCATCGATACCCACATCGATGCGACGATCGACGCCCGAATAAAGGCAGGGGATGGCGAATCCGAAGCCCTCGCCGCGCTGCGCGGAAAGGTCGCGATCGCCAACGCCAAGCTCGCCTATCAATATTATCTCGAGCTGATCGCGAGCGACCGCTGGCGAGCGCTCGCCGCCAGGGGCGCCCGGCCGCAACGGCTGCTCTGGGCGTCCACCGGAACCAAGGATCCGGCCTTTAGCGACGTCCTCTATGTCGAGACCCTGATCGGGCGCGACACGATCAACACCATGCCGCCCAAGACGATCGAGGCGTTTCTCGACCATGGCGTGACCACCTCATCGCTCACCGCGGATATCGACGGCGAACGCCGGATCCTGTCCGAGGCGGAACGTCTGGGCCTCAATCTCGCGGGCGTGACCGCCGCTCTGGTCGTCGAAGGCGTCCAAAAATTCTCGGACGCCGCCGACGCGTTGATCGGCGCAATCGCGGGAACGCGCTCCAAAATGCTGGGTGACCGGATCAACAGGTTCGAAGCGAGCCTGCCCGAGCCCTTGCGTGGACTCGTCGAGGACAGGCTTGAACGGGCGCGAGGCCAGCGCTGGTCATGGGGACTGTGGACGGGCGGTGCGGCATTGTGGCCGGGCCGCAACGAGGATCACTGGCTCGGCTGGCTCGGCTGGCTGGCGGCGGGCCGCGGTGACGCCGTGGACCTGGAAGCGCTGAGCGCGTTCGCCGCCGGGGCGCGGGAATTCAGGGATATCGTGCTGCTCGGCATGGGAGGCTCGAGCCTCGGCCCCGAGGTGATCGGGCGCGTATTGGGCAGTTCCCCAGGTCATCCTGCATTGCATGTGCTCGACAGCAGCGACCCCGGCCAAATCCGGACGGTCGCCGCAGCGATCGATCCTGCGCGCACCCTGTTCATCGTCTCCAGCAAATCCGGTTCGACGATGGAGCCGGAGCTGCTGCGAACTTATTTTTTCGATCTGGTCAAACGCGCGATCGGGGGTGCGGAAGCGGGAAGACACTTCGTCGCGGTCACCGATCCGTGCTCGGACCTGGAGAAGGTCGCGAAGGCGGTGGGGTTCGGTCATGTCTTCGCCGGCGACCCGGAGATCGGCGGGCGTTATTCGGTGCTGTCGCCCTTCGGCATGGTGCCGGCAGCCGCGATCGGGGTCGACATCCCCGCCTTTTTTGCCGCCACTCGCCCGATGGTCGTGTCGTGCGGCGCCGACGTTCCGCCGCCCGCCAACCCTGGCCTGAGGCTCGGCGCGATCATCGGCGAGGCTGCCGTGGCCCGCCGTAACAAGCTGACGATCCTCGCGAGTGAGCGATTGAGGCCGATCGGCGCCTGGCTCGAGCAATTGCTCGCGGAATCGACCGGCAAGCAGAACAAGGGCGTGATCCCCGTCGATCTCGAGCCGGCCGGCGACCCCGGCGCTTATGGCGACGACCGGCTGTTCGTCCATCTCAAGCTGAAGGGCGACGATGATCGCGAGCTGGAGGCGCGGCTCGTTGCGTTGGAAGCCGCAGGCCAGCCCGTGGTGCGGATCGTCCTCGCGGACCGTGGCCTGATTGGCCAGGAATTCTTCCGCTGGGAGATCGCCACTGCGATGGCTGGCTCGATCATCGGCATCGATCCGTTCAACCAGCCGGATGTGGAAGCCGCCAAGGTGAAGACCCGCGACCTCGTCGAGGCATATGAGCAGACCGGCGAGCTCGATCGGCGCGAGCCCGTCCTGCGCGACGGGCGGCTGAGCTTTTTCGCCGCTCAGGCGGCCCCAAATGCAACCGCGCTGCTCAAGGCGCTGTTCGACCAATTGAGGCCTGGAGGCTATGTCGGGTTCCTCGCTTATATCGAGCGCAGCGACGCGCATGAAGCCACGCTCAGCGCGATGCGGACCGCGGTGCGGGACGCCCGGCGAGTGGCGACCGTCGCCGGGTTCGGCCCGCGTTTCCTCCATTCGACCGGCCAGGCTTACAAGGGCGGTCCGGCGGGCGGCGTGTTCATCGAAATCACCCGAACGGCCGAGCCCGACCTTGCCATTCCCGGCCACCGGGCGAGCTTTGGAACCGTCCAGCTCGCCCAGGCGATTGGCGATCTCGACGTGCTTGCCGAGCGGCGGCGCGGATGGCTGCGCATTCACATCGAGGGAGATGTCGATGACGGACTAGAGGCAATCGGCCGGCTCGTCGCCGCTTCCCTCACCTGAGAATTGAAAGGCTCGCTTATGCGCATCGGAATTATCGGACTTGGGCGGATGGGCGGAAGCATCGCGAGGCGCCTGATGCGGGCCGGACATGAGACGGTCGTCTGGGACCGCGATGCGGCCGCGGTCGCGTCCCTGGTTTCCGATGGCGCCACCGCCGCGACCTCGCTCGCCCATCTGGCCGATCAACTGGACGGCGCCGCCGTCTTTTGGGTGATGCTCCCCGCCGGCCCGCCCACCGAGACGACCATCGACGAACTGGCTCGTCTTGCCGATCCCGGCGCAATCATCATCGACGGCGGCAACAGCTTCTACAAGGACGATATCCGCCGCGCGAAGTCGCTTGCCGAGCGCGGCATCGAGTATATCGATGTCGGCACGTCAGGCGGAGTGTGGGGCGTGGAGCGCGGCTTCTGCCTGATGATCGGCGGACGCGAGGAGATCGTACGCCGCCTGGACCCGATCTTCGACGCACTTGCGCCCGGCATCGGCGACATCGCGCGCACCCCAGGCCGGGATGGCGGCGACGATCGGGCCGAGCGGGGCTATATCCACGCCGGCCCGCCGGGCTCCGGCCATTTCATCAAGATGGTTCACAACGGCATCGAATATGGCCTGATGCAGGCCTATGCCGAGGGCTTCGATATCCTCAAGGGCAAGGCGTCCGAGACGCTGCCCGAGGAGGAGCGCTTCACCATCGATCTCCCCGATGTCGCGGAGGTCTGGCGGCGGGGCAGCGTCATTTCCTCCTGGCTGCTCGACCTGTCCGCCGCCGCGCTCGCGAAGGACGGGGAGCTCGGCGAATTCGACGGCAGCGTCGCGGACAGCGGCGAAGGACGCTGGGCGATCGATGCCGCCATGGAAGAAACGGTGCCCGCCTATGTGATGTCGGCGGCGCTCTACGCACGGTATCGCAGTAGGGTCGAATCCACCTTCGGCGACAAGCTGCTGTCGGCCATGCGCCTGGGTTTCGGCGGTCATGTCGAGACCCCGCGATGACCGCAGCCGGGTTGAAACCCGCGCCGCCCGTGACCCTGGTGATCTTCGGCGTCACCGGCGATCTCGCCCGCCGTCTGCTGGTGCCGGCGCTAGTCAATCTGCGCCGCGAGGGTCTGATCACCGACGAGTTCAACATCCTTGGACTTGGCAAGCAGGATCTCGATGACGAAGCGCTCCGGAGCGCATTGGCTGAGTTCGTCGATGCCGGCGACCCGGGCTGGACGAAGCTGCGCGGGCGGATCTTCTATCTGAGAGGCGACTTCGGCGACGACGCCACCTTTCAGGCAGTCGGCGCCCGCCTGGGGCCGGGTAATGCCGCTTTCTACCTCGCGACGCCGCCGGCCTTCTTCGGCGAGATCGCGGGCAGGCTCGCGGCTCATCGCCTTCTCGATGAGGATCGGGGCCGATTTCGGCGGCTGCTGATCGAAAAGCCTTTCGGCCATGATCTCGCGTCGGCCCGGGCCCTCAACCAAAGCCTGCTGAAGCTGGTGAGTGAGCCGCAAATCTACCGGATCGACCATTATCTCGGCAAGGAAACCGTTCGCAACATCATGGTGGCGCGCTTCGCCAACCCGATGATCGAAGCCGTGTGGAACCGCCGCTATGTCGACCATGTCCAGATCACGGCCGCCGAAGCGATCGGCGTCGGCCGGCGGGGCAAGTTCTACGATGCGACCGGCGCCTTGCGCGACATGGTGCCCAACCATTTGTTCGAGCTGCTCGCAATGGTCGGCATGGAGCCGCCCAATAGTTTCGCCGCGAGCGCGATCCGGGCCGAAAAGACCAAGGTCGTGGAAGCGGTCCGCAAGCTCTCGCCTAGCGAGGTGAGCGAGAACGTCGTGCGCGGCCGCTATGACGCGGGACGCGTCGGCAACGAACCGCGGAAGGCATATTCGGACGAGCCAGCTGTCGATCCGAAGAGCCGCACGGAAACCTATGTGGCGCTGAAATTGTGCCTCGACACCTGGCGCTGGTCGGGCGTTCCCTTCTACCTGCGGACGGGCAAGGCGATGGCCCGGCGGGACACGGAGATCGTGCTCCAGTTCAGGCCCGTTCCCTGCGCCTTGTTCAGCCATGGCGGGGTAGCCAGCCCGCCGACCAACCGTCTGGTCATCCGGATCCAGCCCGACGAGGGGATCAGCTTCGATTTCCTGGCGAAATTGCCCGGGCCGGCCATTGAGACAGCGCCGGTCAGCATGGACTTCAGCTACGCCGATCATTTCCGGTTGGGCAAGCTCACCGGCTATGAGACCCTGCTCTACGACATGATGATCGGCGACCAGACCCTGTTCGAGCGCGCCGACGCGATCGAAGCGGCCTGGGCGGCCGTGCAGCCGATCCTCGATGTCTGGAGCCGCGGCCGAGGGCGGCCTCAGAGCTACAAGGCAGGGAGCAACGGGCCGAAAGCGGCCGATGCGTTGCTCGCCCGCGACGGCCGCGCCTGGCATTCACTTGACACATGAGCCGCGTCGAGCCTCTTCCCGAAGCGATCCGGCTGCTGGTATCGGACGTCGACGGGACGCTGGTGCGCGACGACAAGAGCCTGCCCGAGGCCAATCGCGATGCGATCCTCGCCCTGACGGCGGCCGGAGTGGCAACCACCTTGATCAGCGCCCGTCCGCCGAGCGGCATGCTGGCGCTGGCGGCAACGTTGCGCCTCACGGGTCCAATGGCCGCATTCAACGGCGGTACGCTTGTCGATCCGGACGGCACGATCCGCTTCGCCCACCGGCTCGACGCGGCGGACGCAGACGCGATGCTGCGCTTGATCGACGAGCCGGGCGTCGCACCCTGGGTCTATGCCGACGGCGCGTGGTTCGTCCCCGGCCTCGACAATTCCCATCTCGCGCGCGAGCGGATCGCCGCCGCGGTCGAGCCGGCGATCCGGACCGACTTTTCCGGGCTCGATGGGCGCATCGACAAGATTGTCGGGGTCAGCGACGATCATGAACTGCTTGTGCAGCTGGAGGAGCGAGCCAGGTCCATGATCGGCGCGCGCGCGACGATCGCGCGCTCCCATCCTTATTATCTCGATTTCACTCATCTCCTCGCCAACAAGGGCGCCGGAATTGCCGCGCTGGCGCAGGCGTTCGGGGTGGAGTTAGCGCAGGTCGCGGCACTCGGAGACATGGCGAACGATCTACCGATGTTCGCTCGCGCCGGGCTGTCGGTGGCGATGGGGCAGGCGCCCGCCTGCGTACAGGCGGCGGCGGACGCCACGGCCGCGACCAACGAGGAGGCCGGAGTGACCGACGCCATCGTTCGTTTGGTTCGCCCGAGAATTCCCCGGACGTGAGCCCGCCGCTGCTTGTCGCGCCATCGCTCCTTGCCGCCGACTTCACGCGGCTGGGCGAGGAGGTTCGCGCAGTCGATGCGGCGGGCGCGGACTGGATCCATCTCGACATCATGGACGGCCGGTTCGTTCCGGACATCTCGTTCGGACCGGGCGTGGTCGAGGCGGTGCGCCGGGTGACGGAGAAACCGCTCAATGTCCATCTGATGGTGGTCGAGCCGGAACGCTCGCTCGAGCGCTATGCGCGCGCCGGCGCGGATCATCTGCTGGTCCAGGCGGAGCCCGGGTCGACCGTTCATCTCCATCGGGTGCTGAGCCGCGTGCGCGAGTGCGGCTGCCGCCCCGGCGTGGTGATCGACCCGGCGACACCGGTGCTGTGGATCGACCCCGTCCTCCATCTCGTCGACATCGTCCTGGTGATGACTGTCAATCCGGGTTTCGGCGGCCAGGACCTCCTGCCCGAGACACTGCCGAAAATCGCGGCGCTGCGCGCGCGGTGCGGCGAACTCGGGCTCACTCCGCATATCGAAGCGGATGGCGGGCAGAATGGCGAGACCATAGGAGCGACGGTCGCGGCCGGCGCCGATGTCATCGTCGCTGGAACGGCCATATTCGGCGCGTCCGATTACGCAGCGGCAATCGCCGGTATTCGTGAAGCTGCCTCGCCGATCTGAAAGTCGAGATCGCCAAACGGGATCCCCCGCGCGCGCGAAAAACCGGTTTCCGCCAGCCGGTGCGCCATGGCTGCCGTGTCGTCGAGCAACCGCCATTCGACTGCGTTGCGGGGACCCTCCTGCGGGGTTCAGCCCATGATGACCAGGATTTCATGGTTCTTGCCGTCCCCGGGCAGATCCAGCCGGAGCGGCCGTCCGGTCACCTCGGTTCCGTCAATCCGCGCCGATGCGACCCCCTTCGCGACACCGTTGGGATTGTCGACGCGGATGTCGAATCGCGTAGAACCACGGCGGAGCGTGACTTGAAAGCCGGGCCAGGTCTCCGGAATGCAGGGATCGAGATGGAGGGCCGAGCCGGTCAGGCGCAATCCCAGTATTTCTTCCATTCCGGCGCGGTACAGCCATGCGGCCGAGCCCGTGTACCAGGTCCAGCCACCACGGCCGACATGGTCCGTCGCCGCGTAGACATCGGCAGCGACGACGTAGGGCTCCACCTTGTAGCGGCGGAGGTCCGAGCGGCTGCGGGCGTGATTGATCGGATTGAGCATCCAAAACAGGCTCGCGGCCTTGGCGCCTTTCCCCAGCCGGGCGAAGGCGACGACCGACCACGTGGCAGCGTGGGTATATTGCCCGCCATTCTCGCGAATGCCGGGCGGATATCCCTTGATGTAGCCTGGATCATGCTCCGTCCGGTCGAACGGCGGGGTGAACAGCAATGCCAGGCCGTCATCGCCGCGGATCAGCTCGCGCTCGACCGCCGCCATCGCCCGTCCGGCGCGCTCGGGATTCGCGACACCCGACATGACGGCCCAGGACTGGGCGATCGAATCGATCCGGCATTCGTCGCTCGCCGCGGAGCCGATCGGCGTGCCATCGTCGAACCAAGCCCGCCGATACCAGCCGCCGTCCCAGGCCTCGCGCTCGAGCGCCTTTCGGAGCGCCGAAGCCTGGTCGCGCCACTTCTTCGCGCGCGCCATTTCGCCGCGGGCCTTCGCCGTCGCCGCAAAAGCGGTCAGGGCCATGTGCGAGAGCCAGGCCAGCCAGACGCTTTCGCCCTTGCCCTTCTCCCCGACCCTGTTCATTCCGTCGTTCCAGTCGCCGCCTCCAATCAGTGGAAGTCCGTGAGCACCGCGCGCGAGACTCGCGTCCAGGCCAAGCGCGCAATGCTCGTAAACGCTGGCCCGTCTGTCGGAGACGGCGGGGGCAAAAAAGCTGGCCTCCTCGCCTTCCTTCAGCGCCGGACCTTCGAGGAAGGGCGTGGCCTCGTCGAGAATTGAGGTGTCGCCGGTCGCCTCGAGATAATGGGCGACACAAAAGGCCAGCCAGACCCTGTCATCGGAGATGCGCGTGCGCACGCCCTCGCCCGAATGCGGCAGCCACCAATGCTGAACGTCGCCCTCGGCAAACTGACGGCCTGCAGCCCGGATCAAATGCTCGCGCGCCAGGGACGGACGGATGGCGGTGAGCGCCATGCCGTCCTGGAGCTGATCGCGAAAGCCGTAGGCCCCGCTCGCCTGGTAGAATCCAGAACGCGCCCAGAGTCGGCAGGCGATCGTCTGATAGAGCAGCCAGCCGTTCAGCATGATGTCGATCGAACGGTCGGGAGTCTTGACCTGCACGGTGCCTAGCAGGCCCCCCCATTGCTCGCGAACCTCGGCCAGCACCGCGTCCAGATCGGCATCGCGATAATGGGCGATGAGCGCGGCGGCCTGCTCCGGACCGTCGGCATCGCCGAACAGGATCACGATCTCAGTTTCCGCGCCCGCTGCCAGTTCGACGGTCGCGCCCATCGCACCGCACGGATCGAGTCCCGCTCCGACCGCGCCGGAAAGCGGCGCCGGCCCAGCCAGGCCGGCTGGATCGGAAAGGCAGCCGTTGCGCCCGATGAACTCGCGGCGGTCCGCGGTCCAGCTCGTCTGCCGGCCGCCAAGGTCGAGGAACGTCACGCGCCCGGCGAAAGCCGCATTCCAGGGATTGCGGGCGAACATCGCCCCCAGGATCGGATCGATCTCCGTCGAAACGAACGGCGCCGAAGCCGCGCGCGACGTGCCAAGCACCCATTCCACATAGCTTGTGACCGACAGCCGCCGCGGCCGATCGGTCCGGTTGCGCAGCGTCAGGCGTGCGATCCTGATCGGGTCCGCTACGGGCACATAGGTCAGAAGCTCCGATTCTATGCCGTGCGCT
Organism: Sphingomicrobium sp.; assembly: GCA_035637935.1. Classification (GTDB taxonomy): domain Bacteria; phylum Pseudomonadota; class Alphaproteobacteria; order Sphingomonadales; family Sphingomonadaceae; genus Sphingomicrobium. The sequence continues at coordinate 52,937 of DASRAY010000063.1, read as the reverse complement.
TCATGCTCGAACCGGCTGTAGCCCCAGCCGTGCCGGGCGACATAGACGCCCAGTTCGTCGCGAATCGGCTGCGCGGTCGGGCACCAGATCTCGCCGCTCTCTTCATCGCGTATGTAAATGGCTTCGCCCGGACGGTCGGTAACCGGGTCGTTCGACCATGGAGTTAGTTGATGTTCCCGGCTGTTGACCGACCAGGTAAAGCCGCAGCCTTCCGCCGACACCTGGAATCCGAAGCCCGGGTTGGCAATGACGTTGATCCAGGGAGCGGGAGTCGACTGGCCGGGGCCGAGGGTGACGACATATTCTCTTCCCTCTTCCGCAAATCCGCCGATCCCATTGAAGAATTCGAGCTTCCGACTGGCGACCGGCGGCTCCGCTTCGCGGACGGAAAGTCTCCGTGCCGAGCGCGCGGGACGGACAGGCTCCTTGATGCGACCTAGCTGCTCGGCAAGCCCGCCGTGATCGGCTGAAAGCCGAACGCGCGCGGCCGACGCCAGCAACGCGCACGTCTCAGGCCGCACGAGGTCGGCGCGCAGCAGGAACACTTGCCCTGCTGCCCCCTCCGTCGATGCCGGAGGCCACGCCTGGCGGGTACGCAAGACGTTATCGAGCGCGGATTGCAGGTCTTGAATGTAGGAGGAGGCCCGTTCGTTGAGGATGACGAGGTCCACCTCGAGCCTGCGGGTCCGCCAGTATTCCATGGCCTGAAGCAGCTGGTGAACGATCCCGAGATCCTCGACGTTCGCAATCCGCAGCAGGATGATCGGCAGGTCGCCCGAGATGCTCTGCGGCCAGAGACCGGATTGCGGTCCGGCGCCGCGCATGATCACCTCAGAGGACGGCCGCAGCGACGGCCCGGCATAAATAAGATGTCCGGCGAGGCGCTGGAATTCGCTCGCCTCGTCACGGTCGATGCCGAGATGATGGAGCTGCACCTGCGCCTGGGTCCAGGCGAGGGTGACTGCCCGGTCGAAAGCGCTGATGTCGTTGGTCCTGTCGACGGCGTCGAGCAGCTTGTCGCGGGACTCGGCGACCAATGTCCAGAAGTCGATGTGCGCGGCGCCGCCAGGCGCGAGGCTGACCCGCCGGCGCAGGACGAAGACCGGATCGAGAACGGCTCCGGTCGAGCGCGACAGCAGGCGCCCGTCCATCGCCGCGGCCGGCGTCCGAACGCCGAGCCCTCGGCCAAGGAAGCGGGCGCGGTCGGTCTCGAACTCCGCCTTCCCCACACCTTCGCCCGAGGCGACCGAATGATGCGCGGCCCAGATTTCGGGCTGGTCCGGCGAGCGGCGGCGGCGTGTGGCGAGGATGGCGCCGAAGCGCGCCATATATTCCGTCTCGACGGACATTTTGGAGAAGACCGGATGGGCAACATCGTCCGCCTGCGAGGCGATGGCGATCTCGGCATAGGAAGTGACCTCGATCTCCCGAATGCGCGTTCCATTGTTGGAGACCGTGAGGCGCCGGACCTCGGCGTCGTCTTCGGTCGAGACGACGACCTCGAGCGCGGTATGGAGATCGCCGTCCTGGCGCGAAAATGTCGCCCGCTCCTCGCTGAACGCCACTGAATATTGATCCGGCCGAGCGCTCGTCGGCTGGTAGGTCGCGGACCACAGGCGGTCGCTATCGACGTCCCGCAAGTAGACATAGGATCCCCAGTCGTCGCAGGTCGCGTCCTCGCGCCACCGGGTCACGGCAAGGTCCCGCCAGCGGCTGTATCCTGATCCGGCCGCGGTGAGCATGACGCTGTAGCGCCCGTTCGAAAGAAGATGCGTGGCGGGAGACGCGGCATGCGGATCGGCCAGCCGCCAGCCGCCCGCCGCCTCGAGCTCGCGGATCTTGGTGTGGGGTTTCGCGTCGCTCGCCCATGACGGCGCAGCGGCGATCTCCCGGGGCATGCGCTCGTGCAGGAGCAACTCCGCGGCGCGCACGATCGGCTCAGCGTGGAATCGCTCTCGCATCGCCCCGCCGAGCAAGGCGTCGGCTATGGCAACGATGGTCATCCCCTGATGGTGAGCCATGAATGCGCGAACGACGGCGACGTTTTGCCCGTCCGACAGTCGGCGCGGCGTGAAGTCGAGGGCCTCATAATATCCAAAGCGGCCGCGCGCGCCGCAGTCCGCCAATCGCCTGAAATTGCGCGCCGCCGCGGTCGGGTCGATGATCGCTGCGAGCGCCGTGGCATAAGGCGCGATGACGGCGTCTTCACTCAGGCCGCGCTTCAGTCCGAGGCCCGGAATACCGAAGTTGGAATACTGATAAGTGAGTTGCAGATCGCGGGCATTGTAAGCGGACTCCGATATGCCCCAGGGCGTCGCCAGGGACTTGGCATATTCGATCTGCCTGCGAACGATCGCGCGATTGGTGCGCCCGATAATGCTTTCGGTCGGGGAGTGCATGATCAGCGAAGGCATCAGATATTCGAACATCGAGCCCGACCAGGACAGCAGGGCCGCACCGCCGTGGATCGGGGCGACGGCATGTCCAAGCCGGAACCAGTGCCGCGCCGGCAGGTCGCCCTTCGCAATGGCGATGAAGCTTGCAAGGCGCGCTTCGGAGGCCAGCAGGTCATAGGAGCTCTCGTCGAGCGCGCCGTCGCGAACCACGAAGCCGACGGAAAGGAGCAGGCGCTCCTTGTTCAGGAGGAAATCGAACTCCATGGCCAGCGCCATTTCCCGTGCCGTGTGGCCGATGGCCGAGAATCTGTTCACGAGATCGTCGGAAGAGGCGAGGTCCCGCTGGTGGCTGGCGACACAGCGACAGACCGCCTGAGCCCAGAATAGTATGTCCGAAGCGTCCTCGCCGCGCTCGATCGCGAAAGCCCTCGCGAGATCGACGAGGATTTCGGCAGGTCCAGCAAGCAAGGCAAGACGACCGGCCAGCGTCTCGCCGCCAGGCGGAACACTGGCCGCTTCGGCGAAGAGATGCGTGACGGACTCGTCGAGCTGACGCCAGGTGACGGTTTCGGTGCGGCGGCGATCCCGCAGCATGTCGACCTCTTCCCGAACGAGATTGAGCGCATCGAGGATTCCAGCGAGCCGCCTCGCATCTTCAAGGGACGTCTCGCACCAGTCCTGGCAGGCGTTGGCGAGCGCGATGAGATGTCCGGCGAGATTGCCGCTGTCGACCGAAGAGACATATTGCGGGTCGAGTGCGCGGAGGCTTTCCGTATCGTACCAATTGTAGAAATGGCCGCGGTATCGCTCGAGCTTCGCCATGGTGGCCATCGTAGCCTCGAGCCGTTCGATCGTGTCGAGCGCGCCCGTCCAGCCGAAATCGTGCGCGCTCGCCGTCGACAGGAGATAGAGTCCGAGATTGGTCGGCGACGTGCGGCGGGCGAGAACCGGCGACGGCTCCTCCTGGAAATTGTCCGGCGGAAGCATGTTGTCGCTCGGGGTGATGAAGGTCTCGAAGTAGCGCCAAGTGCGCCGCGCGATCAGCCGGAGTTCGCGCCGGTCGGCCTCGCTCGCCGCATGCTCCCGCACCGCGCTCGACGGCCGACTCACCCATCGCGCGATCGCGGGTGAGGCGATCCACAGGACGCCGAAAGGAGCGGCCAGATAGATGGTTCGGTCGCCGAAGTACCATGTTCCGGCGATCGCGACGGCGCCGGTAACTACCGCGCCAGCCATCCAGCGGTAATAGGCTCCCAAGGAGGGATCAGCCCCGATGGTCGCCTGCGCCCCCGGCGTCCATTGCAGGAGATTGCGCCGGGTGATGAACAATCGAAAGAGGGTTCGAATGACGGCGTCGGCCATCAGCCAGGCTTGGTGCGCGAGGAGCGTCACGATGAGCAGGACCTGAGCGAGCGCGCCGCCAAGATCGGAAAGGATTCTGGCGAAGTGGATGCGGGCGCGGATACCCGGATGACGAGCCGCGGCCGACGCCAGCACCGGCGACAGGCTCGGTAGCGCGATCGTCGCCAGGAAGAAGAGCGTCCATATCAGCGCCGCCTCGAACGGCAGCGCCCAACCCGCGAGCAAGGCGAGCACGCAGGTCAAAGGCGTGACCGAGCGGCGCAGATTGTCGACCATTTTCCAGCGGCCGCTCGCCGGCATCTTCGCCGGCAGGCGCCTGGATTTTCCCAGAAGTGCGCTCCAGCCCAGGATCCATGGCAGCAGTTGCCAGTCACCCCGCGCCCAGCGATGATAACGCAGCGAGGCGACGTCGTAGCGGGCCGGATAGGATTCCACGACCTCAACGTCGGAGGCGAGGCCGGCGCGGGCGAACACACCTTCGAACAGATCGTGGCTGAGCATGGTCGAGTCCGGAACCCGGTCGGCGAGCACGGCTTCGAAGGCATCCACGGCGTAGATGCCCTTGCCGGCATAGGAACCCTCGCCGAACAGATCCTGATAGACGTCGGAAACGGCGGCGGAATAAGGATCGATGCCATTGGGGCTGGAGAAAGCCCGCTGATAGGCCGAGCCTTCATCGCCGACCGGAAGGTTCGGGGTGACGCGCGGCTGGAGGATCGCATAGCCCTCGATGACTCGTCGCCTCGCGGGATCGACGACCGGCTGGTTCAACGGATGCGCCATCTTGCCGATCAGCCGCCGCACCGTGTCGGGGGGCAGCCTCGTGTCCGCGTCCAGGGTGACGACATATTGGACACCCTCGGGCACCCTCGGCGGGCGCCCGTCGAGGCTGAGGAAAGTCGTGTCGCGAGCGCCGCGCAACAGGCGGTTGAGTTCGTGCAGCTTGCCGCGCTTGCGCTCCCAGCCGATCCACAGCTGCTGGCTTTCGTTCCAGACCCGTCGGCGATGGAGCAGCAGGAACCTGTCGCCGCCGGGCGCCGGCGCGTGCCGGCGGTTCAGGCGGGCAACGGCTTCGACAGCGATCTGCAACAGCGCGTCGTCGCCTTCGGTCGTCTCGCTTGCCGCATCAGGCCAGTCCGAGAGCAAAGCGAACTGAATGTCCCCGCCGATACTTGCGAGATGATGGATTTCCAGTCGCTCGACCTGCTCGGTGACGGCTTCGGCCCGGGTCAAAAGAGTGGGCACCACTACCAAAGTGCGCAAGTGAGCCGGTACTTCGCCGCGCAGCTCAAGCCCCGGGACCTGCGAGGCGCCGAACCGGCGTGTTACCCCCTGGTTGACCAACGCAACCGCCGAATCGATCGCCGGCACTGCGCCGAGCAGCCCGAGCACGCCGAGCAATATCCAGTCCAGACTGGCCTCGACATGGAAGAAGACCGGGAATCCGAGCAGGAGCAAGGCCACGAGGGCGCCGGCGCCGGCATAGCCGCCGACTCCGAGAGCGCGATAGGCGCGGCTCGCGACCGTCGAAAAGGACGGGTGAAAGCCCAAGGCAGCCTCGAAGGCGGGACGGCCCTCGGCGGTCAGATGATAGCCCGGGTCCTTGCGGCGTCGCTCGGTCGCCGCGGCAGCGGCCTCCACGGCGCGATTGGCGACGGCCAGCTCGTCGAACCGCGACCCGCGAGCGAGTTCCTCGACGGCCGTGCGATAGAGGTTGCGTGTCGCGAAATCCATCTGCGCGAAAGCGCAGCCCCGGGCGAGCACGGGGTCGACCAGCGATACGCGTTCGAAGATGTCCGACCAGTCGACGTCGGAGATGTGGCGCATGCTGGTGATGATGTTGCGAACGGTGACGTTGGCCGAGATCTGCCTTTGCTGCTCGTCATGGATCGCGCCGTCGGTCGTCCGCCCATCTGCCGCCAGCCGTTCGTCGAGCCTGCCGAGCATCGCGGTGAGCGTCGGGCTCTGATCCCTCAGCCGGTGAATCAGCTGGACTACGAGCGCGTCGGACGGCTCAGCGGGGCCGAGCTGATCGAGCAGCCTGTCCTGCGATTGCTGGGGGCCGTCGACCCTCAACAGATGATCGGCGATCGAGTCGGCCTTGCGGCGCTCGTCGCGGCTGTAGACGATGCGCTCGGCAATCCGCCTCAGATTCTCGACCAGGATGATGCGCAAGGTGATCGCTGAAGCCCACAGTTCGCCGATCGTGAGCGGTTGCTCTTCCTGATAGGCGTGGAGGAAGGCGCACCAGGCATCGACATCGAAGCGGCTGTCGGTATGGGCGACGAACGCCCAGACCAGTCCGAACACCCTCGGCAGGGTGGCAAAGGGACCATCGGCGAGCTTGGGCAATTGGCGGTAATAAGCTGGCGGGAGGTCCAGCCGCACTTCGCGGATCTGGCGCTCGACGAGATGGAAATTGTCGATCAGCCATTCCGCAGCGGGGGTGATCGCGGCCTTGTCGTCGACCGCCCCCAGGATCGAGCGATAGGAGTCGATCAGGCTCGCTTCGTTGGCTGCCAGCCGGTCGAGGAGCGGGCTGCCCAATTGGCGGTAGGGCTTGACGGCCTGGCCGCGCGCCAGGCTTCGCGCATGCTCCTCCATCCGCTCGGCGCTCGAGAGCTCTTCGCGAATGGCCGCCGTATCGTTCCACGGCGCCGCAAGCGCGCGCTTCAAGGCCCGGCCAAGGACAGGCGCAAGGGCAAGGTTCAAGGACAGAGGCATCGCATTATCAAAGGACTGCCGGCGGCGCGGAAAGGTTCCCCCGCGAGGCGAAGCCTGCGTTCACTCGCCTATCGAGCTTTTCGAAAGCGTTCGCTTCCGCGTCTGGTCATGAAGTGTGCGCGGGCCTGTTGCGCGGCGCGGAGTGCCGCCGACCGTCGCGGGCCAATGCCTGCCGACCTCTCGACAAGGCTGGCCATCACGGTGATGTCGGCAGCAGCCAGTGCTTTCGATACCGGGCAAGTCGTCCTGGCGACCTCGGCATGAGCCGAGAAGCTTCTCGAATCCAGTCCCGGGACGTCGCCCTCGGTCACGAGCGCGATATGAGTGATCGCGAAGCTGTCGTCCGAGCGCTCGATGGTCACCTCCGCAACCGTCTTGATCCGCGTCGGCGTGTAGCCGGCTTCCGTGAGGAGCAGCGACAGGGCCATGGAAAAGCAGCTCGCATGGGCGGCCCCGAGGAGTTCCTCGGGATTGGTTCCTGGTTCCTCCTCGAAGCGCGATCCGAAGGAATAAGGGCCCTCGAAAGCTCCGCTGCCCAGGCTGACGCAGCCGCCGCCGTCCTGGACGCGACCGTGCCATTCGGCCGTTGATGTCCGCACAACCATTTCGCTACTCCTTTTGAGGGCGATGGCCTGGCCGTTCCCAGATCCATCCCGGGGGGTCGCTCGCCGGGAAGGATTCCTTCGAGGCTTCGTCGACCGGATTGTCCGCTGCCGTCCGAGACGCGTCATTGAGGCGGAGCTCCACGCGGCCGCGCACCTCGTTCAGTATCTGGGCGTGGGTGCCGGACAGGTGGTCCTCGAGGTCATCCTCGATTCCGAGCACGCACGCGCAGATCGTCCGCGCGACCGCTTCGCGGACATGCTCGTCGAGCGAGCGTTCGGGCGCGGCCCGACGCAGCTCGAGAGCCCTTTCGACGGCCAGCTCGATCTGTTCGGGTGAGATGGGATCGCCATATTCGCTCATGCCGCCGTTCCCTGAGCGCCGAAACCGACGCGAGGCAGGACCGATTGGGTCCCCACCCGATCGTAGAGGGCCCGGTCAAAGGGAAACTTGCCCGACAAAGCCGCGCCGAGGTCCGGACCAAGCAAGCGCTGCAGGCGCCGGCGCGCCCGCAGATGCCTTGTCTTGACGGTGGCCGCCGGAATGCCGAGCGTCTCGGCTACTTCGGCGACGTCGAGCTCGTCGATCTGGCGCAGGACGAAGACCTTGCGGAACGGCGCCGGGAGCTGGTTGATCGCGTCATCGACAATCTTCCTGATCTGGCCGCGTGCGACCGCGCGTTCGGGAGACACGGACATCGAGCCGCGCATCAGCATTTCGCGATAGTCGTCGAGGATCGGGATTTCGCTCCCCTCGAGCAGTGATCGACGCCGCCTGGCGGCGCGTACATGAGCCAGCGCATTGTTGGTGACGATGCGGGTAAGCCAAGTCGAGAGCGAGGATCGGCCCGCGAAGTCCTTGATCGCCGCGAACGCCTTCAGATAGCCGGACTGCACCGCGTCCTCGGCATCCTCGCGGTTTCGCAATATTCGCCACGCTGTGCGAAAGAGACGTTGATTGTTGCGCCGCATGACGAGGCGCACCGCCCCGGCGTCGCGACGCGCGATACCTGCCGCCAGCTCGAGGTCGGAATGTCTTTCATAGACGAGTTCAGCCGACGCGCTCATGCCGGAGCGCCGATTCTGACGACTGAACGGTCGACTGCTCGGGCATTCGGGTAAATCCGGTTCTCCAGCCTTCGATCGGCGGAATCGGAGGAAAAGACGCGGAAGCCGCCAAGGCAGCGCACCGCCACTCCGATGGTCTTGTCACGGTCCTCGTCCGCACAGCAGGTGGGCACGATTGCCTCCAGTTCAAAAGGCGCGCCCCGCTGGCGGGGCCGCCGTCCAGCCGACGCGACCGACCGGGCCGGGACGAAGCCGGCTCGTTCAATTCCATCTTGGAAAGTCGCGAAGGCCTGGTTTCGCAACAGCGATCGGGAGATGCCCCGTCGCGGCGATTGGCGCCCTAGGCCGTCGCTGGTTGACTACGAGCGAAGCGGCCCAGAGCCTGAGAACGTGCGGTGCTGCTGCCCGGATGAATTTCAGAACGTCGGGCTTTTAAAAAAGTGGCCATTGCGCCTTCAACATGGTTCCGATCGCTAGGATCTTCAAGGAACGAAGGCCTGCGAATACGTTGTCATACTATCGCAAGCCTGCCTTGCCACTTGCATCATCTACCTGCTATTGTCTTCTGGCAAATGAATATTATTGTACATTGAGATCAAAATTGTTTATATCATTGAACCCGGTTTTGCGCCGCAGCTGGATCGCAGCATGACCGGCGCCCGCATAAGCCCGCTGGCCGGCAAGCTGCTCGACCCCGCCGATCTGATCAGACCGGCCGACCTCCTCGGAGCCTATTTTTCCGGCGTTCCCGATCCGTCGCAGCCAACGCAACGCATCCATTTCGGCACTTCGGGCCATCGCGGGTCGGCGTTCCGCAATTCGTTCAACGAGCCACACATCGCGGCGATCGCCCAATCGATCTGTCTCTACCGGAAGCAACATGGAATAGACGGCCCGCTCTACCTCGGCATCGACACCCACGCCCTTTCTCCGCCGGCCTTCGTCACCGCGCTCGAGATTTTCGTCGCGAATGACGTCATGACAATGGTCGACGCCGGCCACGGTTACACGCCGACACCCGTTATCTCGCACGCCATCCTCGCTTACAATCGCGGGCGCACGGGAGGGCTCGCCGACGGCGTCGTCATCACGCCGTCGCACAATCCTCCGGAAGATGGCGGGTTCAAATACAACCCGCCGACGGGCGGACCGGCGGATTCGACCGTCACCGGCTGGATCGAGGAGAGTGCCAACCGATTGCTCGAAGCCGGGGTAAGCAACATCCGGCGTGTCCCCTATGAGCGAGCGCGGCTTTCGCCCTCGGTTCGCCACCACGATTATATGGGCCCTTACACAGGTGACCTCGCAAGCGTGATCGACATGGAGGCGATCCGGGACTCCGGACTGACGCTGGGCGTGGATCCCCTGGGCGGCGCGAGCGTGCATTATTGGGCGGCGATCATCGACCGGTACGGCCTCAACGGAGAAGTCGTCGAAGACAAGGTCGACCCGACATTCGGCTTCATGCCCGCGGATTGGGACGGAAAGATCCGGATGGATTGCTCGTCTCCCTACGCCATGGCTCGCCTGATCGGCCTGCGCGACCGCTTCGACCTCGCGGTCGGCAACGACACCGACGCCGATCGTCACGGCATCGTTACCCCGACGGGCGGCCTGATGAGGCCCAATCATTATCTTGCGGTCGCGATCGCTTATCTGTTCGACCATCGCCCGCGATGGGAAGCACGGTCCGGAATCGGCAAGACGATGGTGAGTAGCGCGATGATCGATCGTGTGGCGGCGCGCCTGGGGCGCGGGCTCGTCGAAGTTCCGGTCGGGTTCAAATGGTTCGTCGACGGGCTGTCCTCGGGCGCGCTTGGCTTTGCCGGCGAGGAAAGCGCTGGCGCGTCCTTGCTGCGCCGCGACGGGTCGGTCTGGACCACCGACAAGGACGGCATGGCGCTCGCCCTGCTGGCGGCCGAGATCAAGGCCTGTTCGGGCCGCGATCCAAGCCAGTTGTATGACGAGCTGACACAGGAGCTCGGCGAATCCTGGTACGAGCGCATCGATGCCCCGGCGACGCCGCAGCAAATGGACGTGCTGCGCGACGTCTCCACCGACCGGATTCGCGCCACGGAACTGGCCGGCGAGCCGATCGAGACCAAGCTGACCGCTGCGCCTGGAGGCGGCGCTCCGCTCGGCGGAATCAGGATTTCCGCCGAAAGCGGCTGGTTCGCAGCGCGCCCGTCCGGCACCGAGGCGATTTACAAGATCTATGCCGAAAGCTTTCGTGGGCCTGACCATCTCCGCCGGATCCAGCAAGAAGCCCAGGCGATCGTCGGCAGTCTCTTCGGCGAGACGGCGGCGGCCAGCGAAAGCAAGGCGGCCGAGTTAGCCCCGCACGAATAGCCGAACTGGGCAGCTGCGGCTCGATAGCCGCAGCGAGGGAGGCTCACTTCCCGACGGTCGTCACAAAAGGCGCAATCGGTCACATGACGGACGCGCTCCGCCAGGATAGCGATTGGATATGCTGCTCGTCGTAGACAGCGCGGCAGGGGCGCTTTCGATGACTCGGCCAGCGCCATGGCCAGGCGCCATCAGCGCCTAGGGCGCATCATCCGAACCAATCAAACCGCCTTCACCTTCCAGTCGGGCGATCTGCCTTACGTCGCTTCGCGTGAACTTCAGTCGCACGCCCTTACCCAGGTTATCTGATTCCGGGATGATCAGGACGCCGAAGTGATCAAGACCCCGTTTGATGGCCGCGATCTCCGCCTCGGACCGCACCCGCGCACTCCCCTTGGCCTCCAAGCTCGCCATCCTCTCGACCGGAAGCCCGCAAGCCGCGGCCATGTCCGCCGTGCCGACGCCGACCAAGGCTCGTCCGGCGGCGATGAGTCGGCCGGTAATCTGAACCTCGGCTTTCATATACGAATGCCGATCGTCTGCAGGCCTGCGGTCCATATCTGACTACTCTCCGTCGTCTGCGACCGTTGGACCGGACGTATGGCAGAATTGAGCGGCTGTCTTTGCGTAGTCGCTTGGGGTCCGACCCAACGGCTTATATTCCGTTTTGACGGCGAGGGCGATTGCCATCTGGTTCTGATTTCGGCCGCGGTTCGCGGGCTAGCTAAACACCATCCCACCGTCGATGAGAACAGACTGGCCGGTCATGTAATCGGAGTCCGGGCCTGCGAGATAGGACACTAAGGCGGCGACGTCGCTTGGTTCCGACATGCGCTGAAGCGCGATGCCCGTGGTAAACTGCTCCATTCCCCAGTCGAACGGTTTGCCGGCATTATCGGCGACATCCTGCGCGATCTTCTGCATCATCGGAGTGTTCACGATGCCCGGACAATAAGCGTTCACGGTGATACCGAACGGCGCGAGATCGCGTGCGGCCGTCTGGGTGATGCCGCGTACCGCGAACTTCGAGCCGCAGTAGATGGCAAGCCCGGGGTTCCCAACATGGCCGGCCTGAGAGCAAGCGCTAATGATCTTGCCGCCGTGGCCCAATTCCTTGAAGGTCTTCACGGCAGCCTGGATGCCCCACAACACCCCGCCCACATTGATGTCGAAGGTCTTGCGATAAATCTCGGGCGTGATGGTCTCGATCAGGGTTGTCGGCGCGACGCCGGCATTATTGATCACGACATCGAGGCCGCCCAACTGCCGCGCAGCATTTCTACAGCGGCGAAGACCGAGTTGCGATCCGCAACATCGATTTCAACCGCGCAGGTCCTGCCGCCCGCGGCCTCGATCCTGTCGGCAACTGTTTGAGCTCCCGCGAGGTTAAGGTCGGCGCAGGCGACTGCAAAACCATCCTTCGCGAGGCGCGCCGCAATCGCCTCCCCGATGCCTTGAGCGGCACCCGTAATGAACGCGATCCTTCCGGACACTCGGCTCATTTCGGTGCTCCTCTCTCCGGAGGATAAGCCAATGACCTCGACGCTTGTTCCGTCTTCGAGCTCATGCTCGCGCGCGCCGCGTGGTGATCTTCCATTGTGTCAGCGCGCAGAATCCCCAACTGGGGAGTCGCGCACTGGAGAATTTCCTTGGCCGAATCCCACCACGACCATGAAGTCCGCGAGGCCGCCGGGAATCACGGAGCCGTCGCGACCGACCCCGTTTGCGGGATGAAGGTCGACACGCGGGGCGCGAAATATCGCTACGAGCTCGGCGGGACGCCCTACGTCTTCTGCAGCGCGGGGTGCATGGAGAAGTTCAAGGCCAGCCCCGATCAATATCTGAACCCACCCGAGCTCGACCCGGCTGCAATGATGCCGGCCATGGGAGCGCTCGAGGAAGCAGTCGAGGGCACGATTTGGACCTGCCCCATGCACCCGGAAATCCGCCGCGACGGACCGGGCCACTGCCCGATATGCGGCATGGCGCTGGAACCGCTCGAGCCCACAGTCGATGAAGCGCCCAACCCCGAACTGATCGACATGAGCCGGCGCTTTTGGATGAGTGTTGCGTTGACGCTGCCGCTGGTCGTTCTGGCGATGGGAAGCGAGTTGCTCGGCTGGGTACCGCTGCCGATGCGTTGGATGGTTTGGACGCAGCTCGCGCTCGCAACTCCTGTGGTGCTGTGGGGCGGCTGGCGCTTCTTCGATCGCATGTGGGTGTCGCTCAAGACGCGCAACCTCAACATGTTCACGCTGATCGGCCTCGGCGTCGGAGTTGCCTACGGCTACAGCCTCGTCGCCGCCCTTGTGCCGCACATTTTTCCCGCATCGCTTCGAACGATGGGCGGCATGGTGCCCGTCTATTTCGAAGCCGCTGCTGTGATCACGACGCTCGTCCTGCTCGGCCAGGTGCTGGAGCTCCGTGCCCGTTCGGCAACCGGCAAGGCAATCCGTGCACTGCTCGGCCTCGCACCCCGGTCGGCGCGGCGAGTGAATGCCGACGGGAGCGAACGGGACATTCCTTTGGAGCAGGTCCGCGTCGACGACCTGCTGCGTGTTCGCCCCGGCGAGAAGCTGCCGGTCGACGGCGTGGTTGAGGAAGGCCGCAGCTCGGTCGACGAATCCATGATCAGCGGCGAGCCGATGCCGGTGGAAAAGGAGCCTGGCGCCAAGGTCATCGGAGCAACGGTCAACGGTACGGGTAGTTTGTTGGTGCGCGCGCAACGGGTCGGCCGGGAGACGATGCTCTCGCAGATCGTGCGCATGGTCGCGGCGGCGCAGCGTTCCCGTGCGCCGATCCAGAAGCTCGCCGACAAGGTGTCGGCCTGGTTCGTGCCCTCCGTGGTCCTCGTATCGGTCGTTGCATTCATCGCCTGGAACCGCTTCGGCCCGGCGCCGCCGCTCGCACATGCGATGGTGAACGCGATCGCGGTGCTGATCATCGCCTGTCCCTGCGCGCTCGGCCTCGCCACGCCGATGTCGATCATGGTCGGAACCGGCCGCGGGGCCACCGCCGGTGTCCTGGTCAAGAATGCCGAAGCGCTGGAACTGATGGAGAAGATCGACACGTTGGTGGTCGACAAGACAGGCACGCTGACTCTCGGAAAGCCGACGCTGGTCGCGGTCGAGCCGGAGAACGGCTTCGAGGATTCCGAAGTGTTGCGGTTGGCCGCAGCTCTGGAGCGGGGGAGCGAGCATCCACTCGCGGCGGCGATTGTCGATGGCGCCGAGGAGCGTCGCCTTGAACTGCCGTCGAGCGAGGACTTTCAGTCGCGCACCGGCAAGGGGGTCACGGGCACCGTGTCCGGCCGCAAGGTGGCACTCGGCAATGCTGCGCTCATGAAGGAACTCGGAATCGACGCTTCCGCGCTGGAAAGTCGGGCGGACGGACATCGCGGGGTGGGCGCGGGCGTGATGTTCGTCGCGATCGACGGAAAGGTCGCCGGCCTTTTGGTCGTCGCTGACCCGGTGAAGGAGACCGCGCGCGATGCGGTCGCCGAGCTCCAGCGCGACGGCATCCATGTCGTGATGCTGACTGGCGACAACCGCCGAACTGCCGAGACGGTCGCGGCCCGGGTCGGAATCGATGATGTGATGGCCGAAGTCCTGCCCGACCAGAAGCGGGCGAAGGTGGATGAGCTTCGGCGCCAGGGTCGCCGCGTGGCCATGGCGGGTGACGGCATCAACGACGCGCCCGCTCTCGCCGCGGCTGATGTCGGAATAGCGATGGGCACCGGCACCGACGTCGCGATGGAGAGTGCCGCCGTCACATTGGTGAAGGGCGACCTTCGCGGCATTGTCCGCGCACGGCATCTCAGCCGGGCGGTCATGCGAAACATCCGCCAGAACCTCTTCTTCGCTTTCGTCTTCAACGCGGCAGGAGTCCCGATCGCCGCGGGGGTGCTCTACCCATGGTTCGAGATCCTTCTTTCCCCCATAATCGCTGGCGCGGCCATGTCGTTGAGCTCGGTCACCGTGATCGGTAACTCACTGCGGCTCAGGGGAGCGAAGCTGTGAAGCTTGCCAGATGGCACCGGAGGTTAGCGCAGGTTCGGCCAGCATCGGGAGAGCGGCTTTTGTCCCGGCCGTGCCGCGCCTGCGGCTACCGGTGACGTCTCGGCGCTTCGAGCTTCGCCGCTAATTGCCCCACTCGGCGACAATCTGCCGCGTCTCCGGATCTTCGATCCAGACGCGGTCGAATTCTACGGAGACGATGCAATCGGGCTCAAGGTCGCGGCTCTGAGCCTGGCATGCGATCACCCGGCCGGAGGCAAGCTTTCGCAGGCGGCCCGAGAGTACGAGATTGTAGCCTTGCGAAGACGGCTCCTCGTCTTCGCCCAGAAGCTTCATTGTTTCATAGCCGCGTTTCTCTCGTCGCCCGGTCCGCGAATCCGTTTCCGTGAAGAACTGGGCGATGCCGATTCGGCGGCCAGGAGCGGCCGACGGACTGCGCGCAGCTGTGTCATCCTGTGATGCCGATGCACGCTTCGACAACGGCGCGGCCGGCTTCGGCGCCGGCGCAGCCGGACAGCCGTCGGCCAGCAGCCAAGGCCGGCTGACCCAGAATCCTTCAACCGCTTCAATTGCTTCGCCGGCGAGCGCCTCTGTTTCCGGATCGTCGAGGGTCAGGTCCGGAGCCGCGCGCACCCGAAGCGTCCGCGCACGAGCATCATAACGGACGACGAAAGCGTCACGGCTTGTCTGCGGTTGCGGGTCTGCCGGCATGCAGCCGAAGCGGATTCGAAGTTCGAAGGCCTTCCCGTCGAGATGGCGCTGCTCTTCGGAATCGTCGCGGGCGAGGCCGGTTGCGCTGACTGCCCTGGCCGCGGCGAGCAGCAGGGCTGCTCGATCCATCGGCGGTTCCGCCACAGGCAGCCGCGGCAACGGCGATGTCTCATTGACCGTCTCGCCCTGCACGACATTCTCACCATGTCTCTGCTGGCAGCCGGCGAGTACAAGCGCGGCGATGAATATCGCGAGCCCCAATGCCCTGCCAGGGAACCTGAACATGCGCTCGACGATAGCATGGTCTGGGCTACGCGCGACTTTGGAAATGCGGTGCACGCCTGCCCGTTCGGACCGAACCCAGGACAGAGACTCATGACGGCGAGCCAGATTGTCACCTTGCTGGTTCTTGTGGTGGTGGTTGCCGCGCTGATCTGGGACAAGCTCCGGGCAGACGTCGTCGCGCTTGCCGGCGCGGCGTTTCTCCTGATGACCGGCGTCGTAAGGCCCGTGGAAGTCCAGAGCGCGTTCGCCAGCCCGGCGATTGTCGCGCTCGCATCGCTCTTCGTGATTGCCTATGCGATGGAACTCGCGGGTCTCCTGGACGAGGCGATCCGGCGCGTCGTGAAGCTTTGCCGGCGCATCGGCCATGCCGGCCTCTGGGTGCTCATTGCTTTGGCCGGCCTGGCGTCCGCCTTTCTCAACAACACGCCGATCGTTGTGCTGAGCGCGCCTGTGGTGCGCGACGTCGCCAAGTCGCTCGGCGAGTCTCCCAAATCCTATCTCATCCCGCTCTCCTATGTTGTGGTGCTCGGCGGCTGCTGCACCCTCATCGGCACGTCGACCAACCTCCTCGTCAACGACATGGCATCGGTCGCAGGTCAGCCGCGGTTCGGAATATTCGAGATCACGCCGGTCGGCCTTGCGGTCGCGCTGGCTGGCGGCCTCTACCTGTTCCTGTTCAGCTCCCGCCTCGTCAAATCGGAAAAGAACGGACCCGGGGCCGGCACCGCTCGGCCGACGAATGCGGCGAGGGGCTTCCATGAACCCGGCCTTGCCGGCGGTCTCGTCGGCACGGCCGAGCCTTTCACGAAAGAGGTCGAGCTGCGGCCCGTCCCAGCCCTCGTCTCATCGCTCGTATTCGTCGCGGTGGTCACTCTTGCCGCACTGGATGTCGCGCCGATCGCCGCATGCGCATTTGCCGGCGCGGTGCTGCTTATCCTGCTCAGGGTGATCACGGCCGACCAGGCCTATAGCGGGTTGAGGCCCGACGTGCTGATGCTGATCGCCGGCATGGTCGTTCTCGGAATTGCCCTTGAGGAAACGGGGCTCGCGGCGTCGGCCAGCAAGGCCCTGATCGGAACGATGAAGGACATGAGCCCGCTCGTCGCGCTCGTCATTCTCTACGGCGTGACCCTGTTCGCCACGGAGCTCCTGTCGAACGCGACTGTCGCGGTACTGTTCACGCCCGTCGCAGTTTCCATGGCCGAAGCCTTCGGGGTCAGTCCAAGACCGTTCCTGGTGGCCGTGATGATCGCCGCAAGCGCCGCCTTCGCGACCCCGTTCGGCTATCAGACCAACGTGCTCGTCTATCAGATGGGCGGGTACAATTATCTCGACTTCGTGAAGGTCGGCCTCCCGTTGAACCTGATCACCTGGGCGACGGCGATCGTCGCGATCCAGATCTACTTTCCATTCTGATCGCGCGGCCCGGCACCGGGCCGGGTGGGATTCCGTGGCACGCCGCAACAAGGAGTCTGAAAGGCGCGCGGCTATTTGTCCGGCTCGTTGTCCTGCTCGGTGCGTCGAAGCATTTTCTCGGTTCGCTCCAGCATTTGGCGGCACTGACGCAATGCCTCAGCGACCAGCCGGTTCGCCTCCCCTAACCGCGTCGTCTCCGAGTCTTCGGACTTCATATAAACGCTGCCTCCAGCGGTGACGGCAGGAGGCGCGTTCCCAGGCGAGGACGGGCGTTCTGCCTTCGCAAGCGGTTTCCACCCCCTACAGCCGGGCTTGACTCGGGGCGTCGGCCGAGTGCCAGCTAACACTGCCCCTCGAAATGTGAAGTCGCTCGACCTCACCAATATGAAAAGGATGCGCTGGGGAGCCGGAGGATCGCGATTGGCACCTCAGCGGAAGGCCAGGAACTCGTTGAAAACCTTGCGGCCAGCTTCGGTCAGGCGAATCGAGATTGCCCGTCGGTCCGACGTCGACTGGCAGCGCGTTATGAAACCCTTGTCCCCCAGATAAGCCAACCATCGCCAGGCGGACGCACTCGGGACACCTGCCGCGTTCGCCAGAACAGTCATCGAAAAGCTGTCCTGCTTTGCTGAAAGGACATAGAGCGCCAGCAAGAGATCGAACCCAGGCTCGCCCAGCATTGCGCCGCCCAATAGTTCCACACGAGCCTTGCGCATGCGCATAATTGCTTTGGCCCTTTCGAGCATGGCTGCAGTTTCCGCATCCGGATCGGAGATTACCTGAGCAAAGAGCGGCGGTATTTGCACCTCTTCGAACGAGTTCGCCTCACTGTGCGGGCTTGATTCTCCGTCGCGGTTCAGGAGGTCCCAGGTCCAGTCTCCGGCCAGCCGGGCCGACCAGGCGACATCGACGTTCCAGCCGACGAAGCGGCCGTGGCCCGCATGGGCGCCGAGGGCGCGTCCAACCCCGAAGATCTCGCGGACCGATCCGTCAGGATGGATCGCGCGAAACCGTTCGGCGTAGATCTTTCCCTCGATGAGGGAAGTATGGAGTGCCTGCCGGACGACCGCCAAATCGTCGGAATGGATGCGGGGCACCCACTCCTCTTCCCTGATCGGTTGAGCGACTTGCGGCGGGAGGCCGAACATCTTCCGACTGCGCGGGCAGAGGTTCAGGATCCCGGTCGCGATATCGAGCGCCCAATGGCCTGCCGCAATCGTCGTGCCCATCGCCGCACTATGGCAAAGTGGCGCCCGGAATCACATCCCGGCGAGAGGTTCTTCTGTTCGGTGGGTCGGCCGACTTCGGGCGACCGGAACTAGAACGAGCTACCAAGCGTCGGGCGAAGGCAGGTCGAAGCTGTCCGGCCGGGCCAGATTCCATGCATGGCTGTAGAAGGAGCGCTTGCGCCTTCCCTCGACAAGCTCGCCGGGCTCGAGGAAGACATGCAGCTGCGAGAACAAGCGGATCTCGGCGTCCCCGACGCGTCTGACCAGGTGATGGGGACGAATTTGCGCGGGATGCTCAAGTCCGGCAGCGGCGATCATTTCGGAAAGCGCGCGCATTGTACTGCGATGAAAGTTGGCGACGCGCTGGGCCTTGTCCTCGACGACCAGCCCGCGCTGGCGAAGCGGGTCCTGCGTGGTCACGCCCGTCGGGCACCTGTTGGTATTGCAGATCAGCGACTGGATGCATCCCAGGGCGAACATGAAGCCCCTCCCGGCGTTGGTCCAGTCGGCTCCGAGCGCCATCAATGCAGCGATGTCGAACGCGCTCACGACCTTCCCGGCGGCACCGATCCGAATGCGATCGCGGAGGCCGGCTCCGACGAGCGTGTTGTGGACGAACAGAAGGCCCTCGCGAAGCGGCACGCCGATATGATTCATGAATTCGAGCGGCGATGCCCCGGTGCCGCCCTCGGCTCCGTCGACCACGATGAAGTCTGGAACGACCCCGGTTTCCTGAATCGCCTTCACAATGGCCATGAATTCCCATGGAAGACCGATGCACAGCTTGAACCCGACAGGCTTGCCTCCCGACAGCGCCCTCAGCTGAGTAATGAAGTTCATCATCTCGATCGGGCTGGAGAATGCCCGGTGGCGAGCGGGGGAGAGACAGTCCTCGCCCATCGGGACGCCGCGGGTCACGGAGATTTCATGCGTCACCTTGGCCGCGGGGAGAATGCCGCCGTGCCCGGGTTTCGCGCCCTGGCTGAGCTTGATCTCGATCATCTTGACCTGATCGGAGACGGCTTTTGCAGCGAAGCGCGGGGGGTCGAAATTGCCGTCGGCGCTCCGGCACCCGAAATATCCGCTGCCGAGTTCCCAGATGAGGTCGCCGCCATGCTGTTCATGATACCGGCTGATGCTCCCTTCACCGGTGTCGTGCGCGAAGCCTCCAAGCCTCGCGCCCTTGTTCAGCGCCAGGATCGCATTGGCGCTCAACGAGCCGAAGCTCAGCGCGGAGATGTTGAAGATCGAGGCCGAGTAAGGACGCTCGCACTGGTCGCCGCCGATAAGGATGCGAAAACCCGCTGGGTCCGCGAGCGGCGCAGGGCGCGCCGAGTGCGCCATGAACTCATAGCCACCCTGATAGACGTCGAGCTGAGTGCCGAAGGCGCGCTCGCTTCCTTCGTCCTTGGCGCGCGCATAGACCAGTGATCTTTGGCTCCGCGAAAAAGGCGACTGCTCGTTGTCGCCTTCGATGAGATATTGGCGGATCTGCGGCCGGATGGCCTCGAACAGCCACCGGAAAATACCCGTGATCGGATAGTTCCTGCGCACCGAATGCGACCGTTGGACCAGGTCGTAGGTGCCGAGAAGAACCAGCGCTCCGGCCCCGGCAACCACAATCCACAGCCAGCGATGAGCGGGCCAGTAGAATGCCGCTACGACGGTTGCCGCCAAGGCTAACGCGAACGGAACATAACGCAGCAGCGAAATTCGTGTCTCATCCCGGCGAGGCATTGGAGCGATTCTCCCAATACGGTGAAGCATAGGATCAAAATCCGTTGTGCGCCCGTCGTATTCAGGAAGTCCGCCAGATCGGGTGGCGGAGGATGCCGGCGTCGAGCCGGCAATCCAACGTCAAAAAAAGGGGCCTCTTAACGTGTGCCGGCAACCTTCGATTGCCGCCGCTCGCCGAGTGCTATTGCGATCTGGCAGATTGCCGTCACCGCGAAGCTTGCGGCCAGCAGCAGAGCAAATCGCGCGACGACCTGAGGCGTTGGCCCAAACAGCGTCACTACGAGCATCGCGATCGGCAGGTGGGCGAGAAGCGCCAACCCGAGCATCACATCCGTCCCGCCGCTAAGCGCGACCAATCGTCCGAGCCTCGGACTGCCGATCCGGAAGGCCATGACGAGCACCCATGCGCCCCGGAGGAACAGCCATGCCGTCACAATATTCGCGACTGGAAAATAGCCCGCCAATGGATTTGCGAGGAACAGCAGACCGGCGACGGCTGTGATCAGGCCTGAGCCCATTGCGGCCCGACCAAGGGCATCTTGCCCGCGCTTCCGCCCGAACGCGAATTCGGCAATCCCGGCCAGCAGCAGCAGCCACCCGACAAGACCCGCTCTTGGCAGCCATTCCAGCTCGGGAAGAAAGAAAGCAATGAGCGCAAGCAGGAGCGTCAGGCAGCCCGATGCCAGCGTCCAGCGCCATTCGCGCCTCGCCACGCGGACGCCTGCTTCGTCCCCCGTCACAACGCGTCTCCTTCAGCTCGGTCTCTGGGAAGAGCGCTTCATGCGGCGGAATGATCCCGGGCGGACATTGCGAAGGCTTCGCTCGTTGTAGAAATGACCAAGGGATATTCGGGTGCCTGCAAAGCTGAAGCCAGTTCATCACAAGGCCGACCCCAGTTCGGCGCGGGAGGGGCAAACCTCAGCCGATGCCAGGCGGCACCAGCGCCAAAGCCATCTTCTCGACGATGCGCTGCTCGAAACATTTCCCACAAGCGAGGCGATCAGCATTGTTCATCTTCAATAACGTGGCGCCTCGCTGCCTCCCACCTTGTCGGGCTCCGAGTCTGTGAGGTGGCCGTAACGTTCCAACCCAAACTCCTCTGGATAACGAGATCGGCGCCCTACTGTTACCGGGATGCGAAAGGTTTCCAGCACGAGGGTTTGCGTACGCTCGCCGTTCCGGTGTCGCGCGTAACGGCCAGCGTCGTGACGCCGCCAAAGCCCGCCGATGCGATCATATTCACAAGTGCGCATGCCGTGCACAATCGCCCTCGAAACCGGGCGCATGATCTCCCGGTCTTCACGCTTGGCGACTATGCCGAGGAGGCGGCGCTCATCCGGGGGTACAGGAATTCGCGAACGGCCCGCGACCCGGTGCGACTGAGGGAGCTGATCGCGTCGACAGTCCGGCCCGGGTCACGCCTGCTGATATTCACCTCGAATGACGCCGGCACGGCATTTTCCGAAGACCTGGCCCAGTCCGGCTACGAGGTCGACCGCCAGGTGGTTTATGAAACCAGCACGTCGACCGATGATCAGCTTCGGCCCGCGCTTGAAATTCTCGACGAGATCGACGGAATCGCCGTTTATTCCCCAAGAGCTGCTGAGCGGATCGCCGGCCTGCTGGGCCGGCCCGGCTCAGGATGGCGGGGCACGATCTTCTGTCTTTCACAAGGCTGTGCCGATCGGCTGAGCATTCCGGACGGTCCAATGATCCGCGTCGCGGACGAACCCAGCAAGGGCGCACTGCACAATGTGGTCCATCAAACATGGCGGCATTAGCGAAGGAGCCTTCCTTGCCAGGAAGACGGGCAAGCGGAAGCGGCGATTGCTGCGCTGGCTACATGTTCGTCTGATCGGCCGGAACGTCACGAGGCACGCCGGCCGCGCCCTCCATTTCGCCCTTCTGTGGGACGTCCGCTCCGACGCCGTAACAGGTCATAGAGATGGACCCCATCGCATAGCCCCTCACCAGCGGCTCAGCGGCGCCCTCGCCCGCTGCCGCGAGACCCGCGGGGTAAAGCAGAGGGATGAAATGATCGGGTGTCGGAACCGCCATCGCATAGTCCGGATGCTCGCTTACCTTGAGGATCCCGCCCGGATCGTTTGCAAGCTGGTCGACGACGGCATCGTCGAACCGCCGTGCCCAGTCGAATGCGGCGTCCGGGCGGTCCCATTGCACGCGCCCCAGATTGTGGACGACGTTACCGCTGCCGAGGATCATTACGCCGTGTTCCCGCAGCGGTGCGAGCCGCGAGGCGAGATCAAGATGATAGTCAAGCGGACGAAGCGCATTGATCGAGAGTTGCACGACCGGCACGTCCGCGCCCGGGTAAAGATGCGCAAGCACGCTCCAGGTGCCGTGATCGAGTCCCCACTGGTCGACGTCCAGGCCGACCCAGCGCGGCTTCACGATTTCCGCGACCTCCTCCGCGAGCCGCGGATCCCCGGGCGCCGGATAGTCGAAATCGAACAATTCCTGCGGGAAGCCGTAGAAATCGTGGATCGTCCGCGGCCACGGCATCGCGGTCAGCGCAGTGGCGCCGAAGAACCAGTGCGCGGAGATGACGAGTAGCGCCCGCGGCCGGGGGAGCTTCTCGCCCAGCGAGCGCCAGGCGTCGGTGAAGCCGTTTCGTTCCAGCGCGTTCGTCGGACTGCCATGGCCGATGAACAGGACCGGCATTCTCGTCATCTCGAGCTCCCTCTGGGCGCGATCGTTCCTGGTGCACGCGAAGACGCCTCATCAATCCGTTACTCCTCCGGAGGGAGGACCATCAACACGCGCTCGATGAAGAGATGGAATTCGACCATGTAGTTGCTCAGAAATTCGGCGGTGCGCTAGCTGCAGAGCGGCAGGTCGCCAAATCGGATTTCGGAGAATTCCATGCCCGGTGGTGCGAGGCGGATCAGCGCCTTGGCCAGCTAGCGGTTGATCGACTGGGTCGCGAGGCTGCCGACAAAATAACCCACCTTGTAAGTCTTCATTACGCACATCCCTTCGTGCGAGCACCGGGCATTCGGACAACCATTGCTGGGCCGTTCAGTTGCCGGAGCGTCGGTCGCAGGGCACTGCGTCTGCTTGCGGGGCGTTTGATGGGCCCTAGTCGCATGCCCGCGCAACTTCGCTCAGGCGCGGCGTCGGGAATGAAGTCGTTGGCGGCCGCGACGTGCCGCGGCCGTTTCTTTGAAAGGAAGGAAATCCGGGTCGCGGCGATCGCCACCGGCGAATTTGACTCTGTCGCGCGGAAGTCGCCGGACCGCGTCAGGAAGCGACAGCCCAGGCCCATATCACGGCGCCGATCGTCAGGACCCCATAAAGCACGAGCGCCGCATATTGGCGGAATGGTGCCCTGACCTTCGACCGGTTATCGGCGTAGAAGCGGTCAAGCTTGGGGCCCAGCCTCCTGTCCGAGATGATGAGCGCGGAATCGAGGGCCGAGAAATCGCGATATAGGTTGATCAGCCGCGCCAGCTCGACCTCGCTGAGATTGGGATAGCGGTCGATGAGCTTGGTGGCTTCCTCCACGGCGGGACGCCGCGGTGGCTCCGCCTCGCTGAATGCAAATTGTCTTGCAGCAAAATCCTGAAACATGGTGCTCGTCCTAGAAAGTAGCGAGCCGGATGCGAAGGACTGCGGCGGCCGACTGTTCGTCAGCACCTCATTTGCGAAACGTCCTTCTGTAACGCCCTGGGCCGGCTACGGCTCGCGGGAATAGACCCGGCCGAGGGCCGGCGGGCGCGACGTGCTGCTCCCGGGATGTATCTGTGCCATCTTGTCCATACCTCTAATATGGGGTCTTGAGCCGATATTTTAAACGTTTGGCAGCCCGTTCGCGCGCTGCCTGGCGCGGATCTGCCGTTCTCGGCCTTTTAAAGCGAGCTGGGACCGATCACTTCCCAGAACAGCCAGGCGGCGAGGAGGAATGCGGCGATCATCGCCACGACTGCTGCTGCTTCTCCGAAGCCCACCCGGAAATGTCTCCTATGATCGTTCATGAAGGCATCGAGATTGCGCTTCAGCTTTTCGTCCGAAGTGAGCAGCCCGATTTCGAGGTGGCGCCCGTTTTTCATGAATTCGAGAATCTTCCGATTCTCGTTCTTCGAAACGTTTGGGTAGCGCGCCAGCAGTTCGGCCACTTGCTCACGCGGTGTCAGCCATGGACCGATGTCGACGCGGCCAGTGTGCGCGTTCATTTCAATTCTCCTGGAAGGCGACGTTGGGAAGCGGGCGAGATTGCCCGGCACTAGGATGTCGCAGTGCGAACGGTTCATTCAAAACGCGCATCGGCGCGCGCTTCCTCTTCGATGCGTTCTCAAGGCGCCGAGCGATTGCTCGCGCACGAGGGAACAGTTCTCCGTTCAGATGTTCGAAATCGTCATCCGAGGCGAAGAACATGAATCCGCCGGGCACTCGCACGGCTATCCCGACGACGCGCCGATCGAACTCGACGGCGAAACGCTGTGTAGACACAACTCGTCTCCTGACGAGCGGGCGCACGCGCGGCAGCCGCACTGGCTGGCGCCGTTCGCAAACCACTCGTCTGCTTTAGGCTTAAGGAAAAGCGCCCCGCTTTGAAGCGAAGCGCAGCTCGTCAGGAAAACGCCCCGGGCGCGTCAGCCCGCTTCGCGGGCGAGCGCCGAGGGCCTAGAATCGTGCCGTGCTGCTCTCGGGATGGAGCTGCGACCGATCGAACTGAGAATGCCCAGTCATGACTTGAATATGGCCTGCCGCGATGGGGTATCAAGGGGTCCGTCGGCGAACATGGCGGGTCACCGTCACGACCAACGTGCCTATCGGTTACATACGATCGTCAACGCGAGGTCGAAGCAGCATCGGTCCGTAGGTGATCAGGAAGATCAGGAACGCTCCGACCCAGGCAAGTCCGGCAAGCTCGATCCCGCCCATATAGTCGAACAGGCCGAACGGAGCGGCGACGCGAAGCACGGCTCCAAGCGTGACGAGCAGGTACAGGAAAACGGTCGCCCGATCGGCTTTGAGTTCGCGCCCCGTGTGACCGAGCGTCGCGCGCGTCATGACCGCGAGGATCATTGTCGCCATCGCTCCCGCTGTGAGCGCATGAACGGCAGCGGATTCCGGGACGGCCGCGGTAAGGATCGAGCCGCCCAGCAAACCGAGACCAATCGGCACCCACGCGTAACCAACGTGCAGGATCAGCACCAGCGGATCCGCCGCGGCCCTCAAGCCTTGCCAGCGGCCGAGGCGCATCGCCTGGAAGATCGCGGCCACGGTCAGGATCGTTCCTGCCAATCGGTTATGCGGCGACGCGGTCCAGGTGAACATCGCCGCGGCGGTCAACGCGATCACCGCGAAGTCGAACCTGCCCGGCTGTGCTGGAAGCCGGTCCTTGATCGATTGCTTTGACAACCAGTTGCGAGTGAAGGACGGCACGATCCTCCCGCCGACAAGCGAGATCATGAGAACCACCAGCGTTATGCCTGCGCGATAGCCAAGTCCCGCATCACTCAGAATCCCGGCCGCGCCTGCATAGTCGAGTGCGTTGGCGATGCCGAATAGGAACACCAGGCCGACAATCGGCAGATTGCGACTGCTGGTCGAGACCACTTCGCGAGCGAACAGGCAGGCGAGAAGAATGTAGAATCCGACGTCGAGTACGGCGGCGGTTGCGATGCCCGAAACGCTCGAGAAGAGAAGCGCGAGCCGCGCTGCAAGCCAGAGAGTGAACAAGGCCGCAAGAGGCGAGCCCGCGATCGGCAAGCGCCCTGTCCAGTTGGGAATGGCGGTCAACAGGAATCCGCAAATCACAGCGCCGACGAAGCCGAACAGCATCTCGTGCCGGTGCCAGGCGAGCGAATCCAGCGCGGAGGGCAATGCCGTCGCCCCGCTCAACACCGCCAGCCACAGCACGAGGGCAACGACCGCCCAGGCCGCTCCGCCGAAAAAGAAGGGCCTAAACCCACCTCTTAGGAAAGGAGGGGATGCCGCGAGGCGCGCGCGCCTCAGCGCCAGCATCTGTTCTCCGCGTGTTTGCATGGCTCAGCTCAAATCGTTCCGATAATCGGGCGGGCGTTCTCGTCGCGAGGGTTTTACGTCCTTCTCAGGCGACCCGAAAGGTCGCGAGCGATCCACGAAGTCTGCGTTGGCTAACGGCGAGGAAGGGCGCGATCGCGTCGACTGGCAGGATGCAACCGCGGATCGGCACGTTGAGCTGAATTTCAAATGCGCGCAGACGACGCGAGCAGGTCAGCCGCGATATGCAGACCATGCCGAACTCGCGCTATCACGCTTTCATCGACCCTGGTGGAGTAGACCAGATAGGAGGAGTAAGAGAATTCGGGACTTTCGGGCACCAGCTCCAAACGGCCTTCCTCGAGGAACGGCCGAACGACTGCCGTCCGGAAATAGCCGCTGCCGCCTTGCGCGAGCACATATTCGAGCGCCAGCGGTCCATAGCTGATAGAAACGACGCCAGTTCCAACGTCAGGAAATGCGGCATGATAACTGGCCGCGAAATCCTCCCCCCAATCGATATTCACATGATCCTCCGGTCCAACTGGACGATCACCGTGCGTGGTCCTCACAAGGACAAGTCTCTCTTCGAACAGCAACTCGGCAACGATGCCCGGCCGAACCGGAGCGGCGTAGAGGATCGCCACGTCCAGGGAGCCTTCCTGGACTTGCTCCATCAATCGTTCGGCGGAATCGATGTAAGCGCTGATCGCGATTTCCGGACATTCGCGCCGCATCCACAGCAGCCAGTCCCGCATCAGGGGATTCCACTGGCTAAGTTCCGCACCGATGGTAACAACGGTCTCGCTTCCGGGCGCCACAGCGGCAGCCCGGCGAGCGCGGTCCCACACCTGGACTAATGATGTCGCGAAGCGGAAGAACTGCTCGCCCGCGGGTGTCAGCCGGGCCCCGGCCTTGTTGCGGATGAACACCGTACGGTCGAGATTCTGCTCGAGGACGCGAATTCGCGCGCTGACCGCGGTCTGGGTCAGGTTGAGATTGGCCGCGGCGTTGACGAAACTGCCGGTCTTCACGACTTCGAGGAAGGTTCGCGCGACGTTGATGTCCATGACTTGCCTCGCTGATGTGGCGTCAGGAAAGCCGTCCGATACCGCAAAATTTCAATGGCTATCCAGCAATAAAATGCGTTCGCCTTTCTTGAAACAAAGACGCACTCCATCATCTGGAGTCGACAACCAGACCCTGTCCCAGGCATCGACTCCGAAAGGGAGATCGCCGCCATGCCGTCGACTGCCGGTGCCAGGTCTGCCGGCCCGCAGGAATCGAGAGCAGACGCGACCGATCCCTTGCGTTCGTTAATCGACTTGCGCCGCGTCCGAAGCGCGCGGGCCGTCCAGAAAATCAGCGCGCTGGGAGAGATGACCGGGGGGGTCGCCCACGATTTCCGCAACATCCTCGCCGTCGTCGCGAGCGGCCTCAGAGTTGCCGAGGAGAATGCCGGAGACCCCGCGAAGCTGACGGCGGCGCTGGCCGCCGCCCATGAAGGAGTGGAACGGGGTTCGAAAATGATCTCGCGTCTCCTGGCATTCGCCGGCCCGCAGGAACGGGAGGCGGGTCCCGAAGAGGTGAACCGGCTGCTCGAAAAGCTCAGGATGTTCCTGAAGTTCGGCGCCGGATCGGGCATAAGCGTGATTCTCGAACTTGCGTCCGATCTTCCAGAATGCCTCGTCGACCCGCCACAGTTCAACGCCGCGATCCTCAATCTCGTCGTCAATGCCCGCGACGCCATGCCGGAGGGTGGTGTGATCCGGATCAGCACCACGGCGATCAGGGGAATGAGTCTCGGCCATCCGTGCACATATGTCCGCATCCGGGTCCGCGATCAGGGCACGGGCATGCCGCCCGAAGTCATCGAGCAGATCTTTGATCCCTATTTCACGACCAAGGGCGACTGCGGCACGGGTCTCGGGATCCCGCAGGTGCACGCCTTGTCGCAAAAGGTCGGCGGTTTCGTTCGCGTGGACAGCAAAGTCGGCGAGGGGACATCGTTCGACCTGTTTCTCCCGGTCCACGAGGAACGGCCGGCGCTCCAGGTCGATGCGCGACGGCAACTCGATCGCTGAGCCGTTGAAGGCGGAGCAGGCCCTGCCGCGAGAGCATCGCCCCAGGCCCAAAATGGACAGGGAAGTCCCACCAATGCTCGCCACCCTGGACACTGACGATCTGAGCGCTGTGCGCGAACTTGAACGACTCCGGATCGAAGCGACACGACAGAATGACAGGGGCCTGCTTGAGCAGCTGCTCGATGAGCAGCTCATCTACATCAACAGCGTGGGCGAGGTCTTTGACAAGGACCATTATCTAGGAGGCATCGAGACCCGGTCGCCGAGCTACGATCGCGACTTCGACGTGATCGAAACAGAAGTCCAGGTGCTCGACGATGTGATCATTCTGGTGGGAGTCATGCTCGGCCGCTCGAGCCTCGATGGAGAGCGGCCGAGCTTTCATTTTCCGTGCATCGGAGTGTGGCGAAAGGACTCCGGCCGATGGCGAATGCTCGGCTGGCAGGCATCGTCGGGCGGCATGGCTTTTTAATCGCGAACTGCGTCGCCGGCCGTGGTGCGGGCACTCTGCGGCCTTGTTTTGCATCCAATGGGGGTCAGGGGCGCGACTGCGCGCCGAGATTTGCTTCGGAGGATGAAATGAGCGCCGATCATGTGCGACTTGAAGGACCCGATCTCAGTCTCGGCGTGGAGTTCTCGGCGATCCCCGACGGGGACATGCTGAAGGCTCATGTCGGCGATCAGGCCGTGGTCCTCGTCAGGCGCGGCGATGAACTGTTCGCAGTTGGCGCGAAATGCACGCATTATGGAGGACCACTGGCTGAAGGCGTGGTGGTCGGCGAGACGATCCGTTGCCCCTGGCACCATGCCTGCTTCAGCCTGCGTAGCGGCGAAGTCCTGCGGGCGCCCGCGCGCGACCCGCTACCCCGTTGGCGCGTCGAAGTCATCGACGGCATTGCCTATGCGCGGGAAAGGATCGAACGAGAGCGCCGGTCGACACTCAGCGCAACTCAAACACCCGAATCCATCGTGATCATCGGCGGCGGCCCGGCCGGGAATATGGCTGCCGAAACGCTTCGCGACGAAGGCTATGCCGGCCCGATCACCATGCTGAGCGCGGATGCGGCGCTCCCCGCCGATCGCCCCAACCTGTCCAAGGACTATCTGGCCGGCAGAGCATCCGAGGAATGGACGTTGCTGAGGTCCGCGGACTTCTATCAGGAGAACGGCATCGACGTCCGGCTGAACACGCGCGTGGCACGGATCGATACCGGGCAATCTGCAATCGAACTGACGGACGGCGAGCCTTTGAGTTACGGCGCGCTCCTGCTTGCGACCGGCGCCGAGCCGGTCCGGCTCGACGTTCCCGGCGCGGACCTCGATCATGTTCATTATTTGCGTACGCTCGGCGACAGCCGCGCGCTCATTGCACAGGCCGAAAGGGCCAGGAAGGCGGTGATCGTCGGCGCGAGCTTCATCGGTCTCGAGGTCGCGTCGTCGCTCCGCGCCCGCGACCTCGACGTCCATGTCGTGGGCCCGGAGGCGATCCCGATGGCGCGCGTGCTCGGGCCAGAGCTTGGATCGTTCATCCGGTCGGTCCACGAGCAGCATGGCGTGACCTTTCATCTCTGCCGGACCGCGACCTCGATCGACGAGCATGCCGTAACGCTGGATAATGGCGAGCGGATCGACGCGGACCTCGTCGTAGTCGGAATCGGCGTCCGTCCGGCGATTGCGCTCGCCGAAAGGGCCGGGCTCGCGATCGACCGCGGAGTGCTCGTCGACCGGTTCCTCGAGACCAGCGCACCAGGCGTGTTCGCCGCCGGGGACATCGCCCGCTGGCCGGATCCGCACAGCGGCGAGGCCATCCGCGTCGAGCATTTTGTCGTCGCCGAGCGCCAGGGCCAGACCGCGGCGCGCAACATGCTCGGCCGGCGTGAACCGTTCGATGCGGTCCCCTTCTTCTGGACCGAGCAGCATGACTTCGGAATCGCCTATGTCGGGCATTCGGAGAAATGGGACGAGATCCTGATCGACGGCTCGATCATGCAGCGCGACTGCGCGGTCACCTATCTGCGCGAAGGCCGCAAGCAGGCCGTGGCCGTGATGCACCGCGATCACGAAGGCCTCCTCGCCGAAGTCGAGTTCGAGCGCGCGCTTGGCCGGGCGGACGGCCGCCGAACTGCCCGCCAGCTTACGGAGGTCGCTTGAGTCGTCAACCGCTCGATCGCCGCATCCAACGTAAGGCTGAAGCGCGCCTACGAGCCGCCCGAAAGAGCGGACGGCACACGGATCCTCGTCGACCGGCTGTGGCCGCGCGGCGTCAGCAAGGCGAAGGCCAGGCTCGACGAATGGTTCAAGGAGATCGCGCCGAGCGCCGAGCTGCGCACCTGGTTCGGCCATGACCCGAACCGCTGGGACGAGTTTCGTCGCCGCTACCGCGCGGAGCTCGCGCGCCATTCAAACATACTGAAGGATTTCCGCCGCCGTGCGCGAGAGGGCCCGATCACCCTCGTCTATTCGGCCAAGGACGAGGTCCACAACGACGCCGTCGTCCTGCGGAACGTCATCCTCGGCCGATCGGATCCGAAGAGGAGTGCCTAGATGAGCGGTGAACTCTATCCGACGGCGACCCGCGGTCTCACGAGCTTGCGTCGCGAGCTCGTGCCTGACGCAGCAGCGGCATTCAACGACTTCGGCAAGGTGGTATTCGCCGATGGCGCACTGCCGACGAAGATGAAGCACGTCGTCGCCGTCGCCGTCGCGCACGTCACGCAATGTCCTTATTGCATTCACGGTCACACGCGCGCGGCGCTGCGCGAGGGCGCTTCGCAGCAGGAACTGATGGAAGCGATCTGGGTCGCTGCGGAGATGCGCGCCGGCGCCGCGTTCGCCCATTCGATCATCGCAATCGCGGAAATGGAGGAAGCAGGATCCGACGCAGCGAACGGTCATCCGCAGCACACGCCGGCAACAGGAGAGCATCATGGCCACTCAATCTGAACTCGAAAGCGTGTGCGAAGTGGTCGGCGTGTTCCACTCGGCCGAGGATCTCGAAACTGCCATCGACGAGCTTCAGAGTTCCGGCTTCGATCGCGCTGAACTCAGCCTGCTTGCGAGCGAAGCTGCGGTCGCGGAAAAGCTCGGCGGCTATTATCAGCCGGTGAGCGAGATGGCGGACAATCCGGATGTCCCCCGCGCCGCCTTCGTCTCGAGCGCGGCAATCGGCGATGCAAAGGGAGCATTGATCGGCGGCCTGGCCTATGTCGGTGCAACCGTTGCGATCGGCGCGGTCGTGATGTCGGGAGGCGCACTTGGGGCGGCCATCACCGCGGCGGTGCTCGCCGGAGGCAGTGGCGGACTGATCGGCTCGGCGCTCGCGCATTGGGTCGGCCATCACCACGCGGCCTATCTGCATGACCAGATCGAGAATGGCGGACTGCTGTTGTGGGTGCGCGCCTGGAACGAGTCCGATGAAGCGCGCGCGCTCGAGATCATCACGAAGCATGCGGCGGACAAGGTTCACTCGCGCAGCGTCTGTGCTGCTACAGCCTGAGCTTTGCCCGGGTGCCCGCGGGCGGGCTGCTCGGCGGTTCACGGGCGCCGCGCGACACGAGAACGCGGACGCCTAGGCCGGCACCTTTTCCGCCGACGCTTCGTAAATCTCGTCGATCGCCGCTCCGAGCGCGCGATCGAACTCGGCGTCGCTCTGGTCGTGGCGGAGGCCGGACAGCAGGGCGCGGCTGAAGCTCGCGATCATGCCGGGATTCCTTGCCAGCTCGAGGCACGCTTCCTCGCGGCTGAAGCCGCCGGACAATGCCAGGACGCGCAGAACCCTGGGATGCTCAACGAGCGGCTTGAACAGGCCGGCCTCGACGGGGAGCGTCAGCTTGAGCATCACACGCTGACCTTTGAGAATCCCGTCGAGGGCGGCCAGAATCTCCTTCAACAGGATGCGTTCCGCCGCGTCGCGCCCGAGGCTCTTGATGCTCACCTCGGGCTCGATGATCGGGACGAGGCCGTGGCTGAGCACCTGCCGCGCGACTTCGAACTGTTGGCTCACCATCACCGCGATCGCTTCGGAGTTGGCGAGGTTGATGACCGAGCGCTCCTTGGTGCCGAACATGCCGAGCCGCTTCGCTCGCTCGAGCAGGCCGTCGAGCCCGGGGATCGGCTTCATCATCTGCACGCCACTGGCTTCGGCTTCGAGTCCCTTGTCGATCTTGACGAAGGGGATGATACCGAGGTCGATCAGCGCTTGAGGCGCCGGCTTCCCGCCAATAGTGCAGTCCATCGTCCGCTCGAACAGAATGGCGCCGATCACCTTGCCTGATCCGAACGACGGCGAGGTAATGATGCGCTCACGCATCCGGTGAATGAGGCCGAACATCTCTTCGTCGTTCGACCAGGCGCCTTCCTCGACGCCATAGCGCTTCAAGGCCCTGGGCGTGGACCCGCCCGACTGATCGAGCGCGGCGATGAAGCCGTCGCCGCTGCGCATCTTCTGCATCATCTCAGACTGGTTCATGCCAGCCCGGACTCACTCGCTGACGGGTCGATGTGCCGAACCGGCCGGCGAGCTCGCGTCTCGCCTTCTGGAAACGGGCAGGGCGCAGCGGCGCGATGCCGCTTCTCGTCGCGATCGGACCCGATAACAGAGAAGTGCCTCTCCGTGCCCTGGACAAGCCATATCGTCTCTGCTGCCTGCTCGGGCTCGGGCCTCAGCACCAGCTCGACTTTGTGTTTCGCCCAGTCAGCGAGGCCGCCGACAAGGCGTTTGACCCAGCTTCCTTTTGTAGCGGAGGGAAGATCCGGCGCGTACGCACGCGATCCGTGATAATCCATCTGGCCGCCTAGTTTCATTTCCGATCTCCTTCGGCCCTGGAGCTTGGGGATATCGGTTGCTCCAGGAGCATTTCATGAGATGGGGCTTTGCCAAGCAACATGCAAACGAATAGAATTGCGCATTTCGAGCAAGAAAATGCATAATAAATTGCCCGGCCCATATTGTCCGCCCTGCGCTCAGGCGCCCTCGAGATGAAAGGCGAAGCCCAGGGGCCGCCCGTCTACACCATCGGTCATTCGACACGGCCGACTGACGAGTTTGTTGATCTCCTCGAGGCGGCGGACGTGACATTGGTGATTGACGTCCGGAGCATCCGGGGGTCGCGAACGAACCCCCAGTACAATGCTGAAATCCTGCCTCAATCGCTGGCGGAATTCGGGATCGGATACACGCCCATCCCGGAGCTCGGGGGCCGCCGTTCGCGACAGAGATCCGTTCCGCCGGAGACGAACGATTATTGGCAGAACCGCGGCTTCCACAATTATGCCGATTTCGCGATGTCCGCGGAGTTCGAAGTCGGCCTGCGTCGGCTTCTGACGCTGAGCGGGGACAGGACATGCGCGGTCATGTGCGCGGAAGCCGTCTGGTGGAGATGCCATCGACGGATCATCGCCGACTATCTGCTGCTCCGCGGACGCGTCGTGCTCCACCTGATGGAAAAGGGGCGCGTCGAGCCGGCCTCAATCACCCCCGCCGCTTTGATCCGGGGGAAGGTGCTCGTCTATCCTTCGCCGGCGATCGGTGCGCCATGATCGAAGGCTTTCAGTCGATCTTCGGCAGGGTCGTATATTGGTGGAACGGCGGCGGGCTCGGCAGAGTCCATTCGAGGGTCTTCGCGCCCTCACCCCACGGATTGTCGAGCGCTTTCTTGCCGGCGGCAAGCGACCAGAACAGGTTGATGAAGAAGACGGCGACGCCGGCGATGGTGATCATGTAGCCAACCGTCGCAACGTAGTTCCATCCGGCGAATGCCGGCGTGTAGTCGGGGATTCGCCGCGGCATGCCGTCGAGCCCCAAAAAGTGCATCGGGAAGAAGATCACGTTCACGCCGATGAACATCAGGAAGAAGTGAATCTTGCCGAGCGCCTCGTTGTACATTCGGCCCCACATCTTCGGGAACCAATAATAGAAGCCCGCGAAGATCGCGAACACCGCGCCGAGGCTGAGCACATAATGGAAGTGCGCGACGACGTAGTAGGTGTCCTGCATGTAGGTGTCGACGCCCCCGTTCGCGAGCACGACGCCGGTCACCCCGCCGATGGTGAACAGGAAGATGAAGCCGATCGCGAACAGCATCGGCGTTTCGAAGGTGAGCGAGCCGCCCCACATGGTGGCGATCCACGAGAAGACCTTCACTCCGGTGGGCACGGCGATGATCATTGACGCGGCCGTGAAATACATCTTCTCGTTCACGTTCATGCCCGTCGTGAACATGTGGTGCGCCCAGACGACAAACCCGATGAGGGCGATGGCAACCATCGCATAGGCCATGCCGAGATAACCGAACACCGGCTTGCGGCTGAAGGTCGAGACGACCTGGCTGACGATGCCGAAGCCCGGCAGGATCATGATGTAGACTTCCGGATGGCCGAAGAACCAGAACAGGTGTTGGTAGAGCACGACATTGCCTCCGCCCGCCGCGTCGAAGAAGGTCGTCTCGAAGTTGCGGTCGGTGAGAAGCATGGTGATCGCGCCGGCGAGCACCGGAAGCGAAAACAGCAACATGAACGCAGTGACCAGCACCGACCAGACGAACAGCGGCATCTTGTGCAGCGTCATGCCCGGCGCGCGCATGTTGAGGATTGTGGTGATGAAGTTGATCGCCCCGAGGATCGAACTGATGCCGGCCAAATGGATCGAAAAGATGACCATATCCACGGCCGGCCCGCTCGAGCCGGACGTGGAAAGCGGTGCATAAAGAGTCCAGCCGGTCCCAGCACCGTCGCCGGCGCCACCCGGCACCAGGACAGAACCCATCAAAAGCAGGAAGGCAGGCACCAGCAGCCAGAAGCTGATGTTGTTCATCCGCGGGAACGCCATGTCGGGCGCGCCGATCATCAGCGGCACGAACCAGTTGCCGAAGCCTCCCATCATCGCGGGCATGAGCGTGAAAAAAATCATGATCAGCGCGTGCGCGGTGACCAGCACATTCCAGTGGTGAGTCCATTCGTCGAAATTCGCGGTTCCGGACCCGAGCGGCCACGCGTGATTGAGGATCTGAATGCCCGGTTCCGCAAGTTCCGCACGCATGATCCCGGAGATGCCGCCGCCGATCACGCCCGCGACGATCGCGAAGATCAGATAGAGCGTGCCGATGTCCTTGTGGTTGGTCGACATGAACCAGCGGACGAAGAAGCCCGGCTTGTGGTCGGCATGATGCTCCGTCTCGTGCGCCTCGTGCGGCTTGAGCGAGAGTGTGTCGGCAGTGGTGCTCATCTGACTTTGCCACCGGTTGGAAGCGATTGCTCACTCAAGGCAGGCAGCAACGCGACCTGCCGGGTTCGTCCTGCAGGGGTGTTATTGCGCGGCGAACCTGTGCGGACGGCCAAGGCGCGCCTGGTTGTCCGTTTTCGTGAGACGTCGAATCCTCGACCGCAGCTATTTTGCGACACTCAGCGATCCCGTCATCCCGGGATGATAAATGCAGTAGAAAGCGATCGTGCCCGAATGCCTGATCACGGTCTTTCCGCTGGTCCTGGGCGGCAGCACCAGGTTGAAACTCTTGTCGCGCGCCGTCGCCGTGTGCTTGAGGAAATCCCGATTGACCCAGATGACGGTGTCGCCCGAGCGAATTCCGGCCGGCACGGGACCGAACTTCATCTTGTCGATGACGATCGTGTGCACCCTGGGTGCGGCTGCCGCCGGGCTGGCGGGGGGCAAGGCCAGGACGGCAGCCGCTACTGCAAGCGACAGTGATCGAACGGGTAGGAACCGTCGCACCGTCACCGCAGATTCTTCTCAAGTTGCTCGGCGTGCTTCTGGTGCTCCTGGAACAGGGTGAGGCCTGTCTCGAGGAGCGACTTGAGCTCGGCATTGTGGGCTCCCGGGATCAGCGTCGCGCTGAGCGCGCCGTTCACGGTCCGGTGGAACGCAACTTCATTCTGAATGTACGCGCGGTCGAAGGCGTCGCCGCTGAGTTTGCCGAGCTCGCGAGCCTTTTCCCCGGCCTGCTTGGTCAACGCCTCACTCGTCGTATTGTCCTGCGGAATGACGTGAAGCTTCTTCACCAGGGCCAGCGCCTGCTCGTTGACGGCGCCATGGTCGCGAACCATCGTCTCGGCGAACGAACGAACCGCCTTGTTGTGGGACTTGGCCAGGGCCTGCTTGCCCGCCTCCACATCGAGCTGGCCGGCCGTATAGGCGATGTGAGCGATCTGGGCGTCATTGGGAGCAGCCGCATTCTGAGCGACGGCTGGACCCGAGAGCATGAGCAAGGCGGAGGCCCCGCAAAGGACGAGCTTGTTGAACATGACGGTCTCCTGCCTTGTGGGTGGTTGGCAGTCGTTTGATGCTGATCGACCCGTCAGGTTCCCCAGATTTGCTGGACAGTCAGGCATCCCTGAGCCGCGGCAAGTCTCATGTTCATCAAGAGCGTGGCGATGCGAAGACGCTGAATCACCTCAAAACATTCGTCGACAACGCCCAATAATATGCGTTTGTCTTCCATATAGAAGGAGAGCAGGCCCATCTTCTCGCTCGCGCAGATAGGCGAGGATGGAGTGACATGCCGTGACGCAATATCAGGAAACGCGGCCCGATGAGGCGCCGTTCGACGAACCGGTTGAAGAACCCCCGGAGAATCCGATTCCCTACGCGAGTCCCTACCCCACCGAGACTCCCGGACGACCGGTGGATCCGAAACCGGCCAATTCTCCGCCCGAATTCTGGGAACCCGGGCCCACTGAGCGGAGACAAGCGGCCTCCTGGCCGACACACGACATGCTGCGCCTAATTTGATGTAGCGGAATCTTGCTCCTGATGCCGTGAGCGAGCCCGCTCGATGGCGGAGCGAAGCGCCGGCAGCACATCCTCGCGAAACCATGGGTTCCTTCCCTCCCAGATTCTCGATCTCCACGATGGATGCGGAAGCGGGAAGTAAGCGGGGAGATAAGCGCGGAAGTTTTTCACCCGCGGCGTGATCGCCCCCGGCCCAAGGACATGGCGCTGCGCATAGCTTCCGACAAGCAGCGTAAGGCGCACATTCGGCAGCAACTGCAAAAGTTGATTGCGCCATAAATGCGCGCATTCCATTCGTGGAGGAGCGTCACCGCCATTCAGGCGCCCGGGATAGCAGAAGCCCATCGGGACGATGGCGACGGTGCGCTCGTCGTAAAACTCATCGCTTGATAATCCCATCCAGTCGCGCAACCGGTCTCCAGACGCATCGGAGAACGGTACGCCGCTCTGATGCACTTTCAATCCGGGAGCCTGGCTTGCGACGAGGATGGTCGCGCTCGCGGACAATTGCAGGATCGGCCGCGGACCGAGCGGCAGGGCGCCGGCGCAGGCGCTGCAGGCCCGGACCTTCGCCAGCAATTCGGCAAGCACTTCCGATCTGCTCTCCTGGTGAGCTTTCATCGGCATTGCCAGACCGACCCTGGCTCGTTCTGATCGAATGATTGAGCCTCATGAGCATCCATGAAGTTCGAAGGTCCAGGGCAAATCGCCATCGGATCGCGGAACCATGTTCAGGACCCGGCCGCAAACGAATTTTATCAAGGCTTTCAAGCAAATGAATTGATAGGACCGCGAGGGCTCGCGGCGGCCGTTCCCAATTCGGGCTGATCGGTTGAAAGCCACGGAAGGCACCCCATCTTCAGGTCATGCACGGCTTGTCATCATTCAGGCGGTTTCTCGCTCATTCAGGCCAGCTGCTCGCGGGCGCCTAGCCCCAGACCCCGGAAGCAATTGCTCGGCGGGTTTGGGGGTTTCCTACCAAAACAACCGATGTCCTTTGCAGCGCCGCACCGGCGCGCATGGCATCCCACTCAGCCTGCATTCGTGAGCTTCAAAATGAACAAGATTATGCACTCAGGAACGGCGAAGCCGCCGATCCACATTTCCGAAACCGACTATGCACTGATCGCCAGTCACGCGATGAGGCTGGAAGCGACAGCTCCCGCGATCTCGAGAATGCTGCTTGACGAGATCAATCGAGCCGAGGTGTACTCGCGCGACGAACTTCCCAACGATGTCGCCACTCTCGGATCGGCAGTCACATTCGTCGACGAAAGCACGGGTGTGCGGCGACGGGTCCAGATCGTATTGCCGGCCGACGCCGACATCGAGCGCAGCTCGCTTTCCATCCATTCCCAAGTCGGCGCGGGTTTGATCGGGCTGAGGGCCGGCCAGTCCATCGAATGGCCGTACCCCGACGGGCGACCCCGAACCTTGCGCATAGTGGACGTCGAGCAGAATCCAGCGATGGGCCGCCAGCCGCCGCGCGAAGCCCCGCAAGAATCTGCCGGAGATTGGTTGTGACGAGATCGGGCTTGCAGCAGCTGGAGGCCGAGCGTCGCGCAGCGAGGACACACCCGCATGAGACCCACGGGAACCTCCCGGAAATCCCGTCATCCAATGCGGGTGAACTGGTCAGCCGGAGGCGCCCGTGGAGTTCGTCGAAGGTCAGGTCGAAGAGGTGGATTTCGAGCCCGTGGAAATCGGGCGCCCGCCGGCCTGGCCGAATCGATCCGACGTGGAGCAGGCAGTCCGGACCCTCATCGCGGCGGCCGGCGACGATCCGCATCGCGAGGGACTCCGCGACACGCCCGCGCGGGTAGCTCGCGCTTATGGCGAATGGTTCTCCGGCTATTCGGCCGATCCCGTGAAACTGCTCGGCCGCGTCTTCACGGAAGCTGACGATTATGACGACACGGTGCTGCTGCGCGACATACCCTTCGTCTCGACTTGCGAGCATCATCTGGCGCCGATCATAGGCAAGGCACACGTCGCTTATCGTCCGGACGGACGAGTGGTGGGCATATCCAAACTGTCGCGGCTCGTGCACGCGTTCGCGCGCCGGCTTCAGCTCCAGGAAAGGCTGACCAGTCGGGTTGCGCACACGCTCGAGGAGGTACTCAAGCCCAGGGGCGTGGCGGTCATCATCGAGGCAGGTCACGCCTGCATGTCGACGCGAGGTGTCAATCAGCACGGCGTATCGATGGTCACCAAATGCTGGCTGGGCGAGTTCAGGGAAAATCCGGAACTGCGGCGAGAGCTGATGGAATCGATCGGTGGAGGCTGCTGAGCCAGCCCGGGAGGAGTTGGACGCGTGAGCGCGCTCTCGAAATTCGACTATGAAGCCATGGACGATGTGAACCTGGCCAGGCTAATTACCGCGCGGGACGAGCAAGCCGTTCGCGTCGTCACCACGCGCAACAATCAGCGAATGTTTCGTGCCGCATGGAGCATCCTGAAGCATCGGGCCGATGCCGAAGATGCGGTCCAGACGGCGTATCTCCGGGCCTTCGCGGCGATCGGAGATTTCGAGGGCCGCTCATCGCTCTCCACCTGGCTGACGCGCATTGTCATTAACGAGGCGCTTGGACGGAGGCGATCTGCGAACCGCAGGCGTGCGCAGCTCGACGGCTCTTCTGTGACAGTTCTCGATGATTACCGGGAAAAGCTCATGCGTGGATCAACAAGCGGAACCTCGCCGGAAACCGAGCTTGCACGGGTGCAGGTCCGGCGCCTGCTGGAAGAAGCAATTTCAGCGCTGCCTGCGGACTTTCGGCTGGTCTTCGTTCTTCGCGAGATCGAGGGAATGACGGTCGAAGCAACCGCAGCGGCACTCGGCCTCAAGCCGGCGACCGTCAAAACGCGATTCTTGCGTGCCCGGCGCCGGCTACAGGAAGCGCTCGCGCCGGAACTAAGCGCCGCACTCGCCGACTCCTTCGCCTTTGCCGGTGGCGATTGCGAGGCATTGACCGAGCGGGTCGTGCAGACCTGGTGCAGGCCATGAGCAAATACGTATGGCCGCAGATACTATCGCAGAAGCGATCGCTCCGATGTCCGCAATGGGTCCGACACTAGATCCTAGACGTCGGCCTCGAGCTCCTTGAAGAACCCGGCGATGGCGTGCTCGTCGCGCCGGTAGAAGGTCCAGCGCTTGATCCGCTTAGGGATCAGGAAGCCGGCGTCGACCAGCGCCTTCAGGTGCTGGGCCGTGGTCGGCTGCGCCAGTTTGAGCCGCTCCTCGATGAAGATCGCGCAGACCCCATCCTTCACCAGGTCGCCGTCGACCTGCGGCGGGAAGTTCTTCACCGGCTCCTTCAGCAGCGACAGGATCTGCAACCGATGAGGGTTGGCGAGGGCCTTCAGGCGTCGGGCTTTGTTGTCGCTCATATCGTCCTATTGCAATCTTACGATAACATGTCTAGGGAGGCGCCGGCAAACCGCTGGGGAGCGGAATGACAGGGGCGCTCAGACGAAGGAGCTGCCTGATGACCACCACGTCCACCGACCGGCTCGTCCGGTCCAAATGACGATCGAGGCGATCCGCTCGGAGAAACTGTCTCCGCCCGTCGGTCCCTTCTCGCCCGCGATTCGTTCGGGCGATTTCCTCTTCTTCAGCGGACAGGTCGGCCAGGATCCGGCGACCGGGAAGCTGGTCGGCGGCGGAGTCGAAGCGGAGGCGCGGCAGTTGTTCCGCAACCTCGCAACCCTGCTCGAGGCGGCCGGCAAGTCGTTTGGCGACGTCGTCCGGGTCGGCGTGTTCCTCACGCGCATCGAGGATTTCGCCGCCGTCAATGCGCTCTACGCCGAACAGTTCGAGCCGCCGTTCCCGGCGCGCACGACCGTCGCCGTGGCGGCACTCCCGCTCGGGTCCGCGATCGAGATCGAGCTGCTCGTCCGCGCCTGAACCCGCACGCCCGTAAAGGACAGCCAATGCGGTACGATTTCATGACCCTCGACGTTTTCACCGACACGCCGTTCGGCGGCAACCAACTCGCGGTCCTCACCGATGCGCGCGGGCTGACGACCGAGGCGATGCAGGCGATTGCCAAAGAGTTCGATTATCCGGAAACGACCTTCGTCCTGCCCCCGGACGATCCGGCCCATGCCCGGCGGGTCCGAATCTTCACTCCGGGCGGCGAGCTGCCGTTCGCCGGCCATCCGACCGTCGGCACCGCCTGCGCATTGGTGATGTCAAACCAGTGCCCCGTCGGAGACTTCGTCCTGGAGGAGGGAGTCGGCCCGGTTGCGGTTTCGACCCGGCGGGATGGCGGGGCCTATTCGGCCCGCTTGCGGATCGCGCGCGCGCCCGAAGTCCCCGATACGGTGCCGGCATCGAACGACGTGGCGGCGGTCGTGTCGCTGCAGCCAGGCGATGTGCTTGGGGTCTTCTGCGCCGGCATGGGCCCGAGGTTCACCTTCGCCCAAGTGGCGTCCAGGGAGGTCGTCGACAGGGCCCAGCTCGACCACCAGTCTTGGCGCAGAATCCTCGCGGACAGCTGGGGCGCGCAGGTCTTCGTCTTCGCCGGCGAGCTCAGCGATGGATCCGAGCTGTATGGCCGCATGTTTGCGCCTGCCCTCGGCATCGCCGAGGATCCCGCGACTGGGGCGGCGGCGGCGGCGATCGTCGGCACGGCGGCACTCCGCGCAGGCGCGGTCAAGTCACGCACGTTCGGGCTGGACATCGTGCAAGGGGTGGCCATGGGCCGGCCGAGCTTCCTCAGCGCCTCAGCCGAGCTCGAGGCTGGGACGGTGTCCGCGATCGAGGTCGGCGGCGGGTGCGCATTCATCGCCGAGGGACAGATCGAGGTTCCCGATCATTTGCTCGAGCAGGACTGGCTTCGCGGCACGAAAGCTGCTGCTAATGAGACGGTCAGCATGTGCGAGGAGCATGAATGAGCGACGAACAGGCAATCGGTGCGGTGATCGACGAAATGTATGCGATGATTTCCGGCCCCAAGGGACCGCGCGACTGGTCGCGGCAGGCAAAATGCTTCCTGCCGGAGGCGCGGCAGGTGCGGACCTGGGTCGACGATGAGGGCCGGCCGCAGAAGCTCGGCATGAGCCTCGCGGAATATTCGGCCAACACCCAGCCGTTCTTCGATGCCAACGATTTCTTCGAGGTCGAGACCAGCCGGCGGATCGACCTGTTCGGCAACATGGCGCACGTCTGGAGCGGCTACGAGGCCCGGCGCACGCCCGACGAGGACCCACCCGAGCGCCGCGGCATCAATTCGATCCAGCTGTTCAAGGATCCTGACCGTGGCTGGCGGATCATCCACATGATCTGGGACAATGAGCGCGACCCGGCGCTCGAATGGCCGAAGCGCGCCGGGGTGACGGCGGACTAGGTCAGGCCGCGGCCTCGACCCGCCCGACGCACTCGCCGAAGCCAATCCGCACCGCGCCGTCGGCTTCACACCAGGCCCGCAGCGTGACCTCGTCGCCGTCTTCGAGGAAGGTGCGCGTTTCGCCCGTCGGAAGCGCGACCGGCTGCTGGCCCCCACGGCTGATTTCGAGCAGCGAGCCGAGCCCGGCGGCGCTGTCGGTCGACAGCGTGCCGGTCCCGATCAGGTCGCCCGGCTGGAGGTTGCAGCCGTTGCAGCTGTGGTGGGCGACGATCTGCGCCGCGCTCCAATACATCGCCCCTTCGGCCGAGCCGCGCGACAGGACCTGCGGGGTCACGCCGCTTGCCCGCATCTGCTGCGTCGTGAGGGTGACCTCGAGCTGGATGGCGAGCGCTCCGCCGGCGCGGTCCGCAGGGTCGTCGAGATAGGGCAGTGGCGGCGGGTCGCCGGCGGGCCGCTCCGGCAGCGGCCCGCGGAACGGCGCCAGCGCCTGCGGGCTGACGACCCACGGCGACACGCTGGTCAGGAAATTCTTGGCGAGGAACGGCCCGAGCGGCTGATACTCCCATGCCTGCAGGTCGCGCGCCGACCAGTCGTTGAGCAGGCAATAGCCGGCAATATGCTCGGCCGCCTCGCCGACCGGGATCGGCGAGCCGAGCTCGTTGCCGTGGCCGATCCACATGCCGAGCTCGAGCTCGTAATCGAGCCGGCGGCTGGCGCCGAACTCCGGCGTGTCGGCGTCGGGCGCCTTGCGCTGCCCGTTGGGACGGATCACCGGCTCACCCGACGGGCGCACCGAACTGGCCCGGCCGTGATAGCCGATCGGCACATATTTATAGTTGGGCAGTAGCGGATTGTCGGGCCGGAACAGCGCCCCGACGTTGGTCGCATGATGAATCCCGACGTAAAAGTCGGTGTAGTCGCCGACCAGGCACGGCACGTGCATCCGCACCTCGCTCTGGCCGATCAGATTGGGCTCGACGTCGTCGCGGTAGCGCTCGTCGGACAGGATCTCCGAAAGCCTAAGACGAAATTCGCGGTGGGCCTCCGGGCCGCGCCCGAGCCACCGGTTGAGGACCGGCTGGGCGAAGTCGCCGCGCCATCCTTCGTCGAGCAGGTCGGCGATTGCGGTCAGGTCGAGGATATAGTCGCCGATCGCGACCCCGGGACGGCGGCGGCCTTTGGCCTCGGAGAAGATGCCGAGCGGCAGATTCTGGATCGGAAAGTCGCTGCCTGCGGTGGTTGCGACCCAGCTGGTCCGCGCCGGATCGTTGGTCTCGTCGGTCACGACAGCTGCGCCTTGGGAAAGCCCGCCCAGGCCTGGTCGTAGTCCGGCTGCGCGCGTTCCAGCGCCCAGTCGGTCGGCAGGTATGGCCAGCAGGTTTCGACCATGAACGCCATCGTGCCATCGATTTTCATCGGCTTGAGCTCGGCCGCGCTGGCCTTCTCCCAGCTGTCGACGTCCGGGCCGTGGCCGCTCATCAGATTATGCAGGCTAAGACCGCCCGGCTGGAACCCTTCCGCCTTGGCATCATAGGCGCCGGAGATCAGGCCCATCGCTTCGCTCATCACGTTGCGGTGGAACCAGGGCGGCCGGAAGGTGTCCTCGGCAACCATCCAGCGCGGCGGGAAGATGACGAAGTCGGCATTGGCCCGGCCCGGCACAGTGCTCGGCGACGTCAGCACGGTAAAAATCGACGGGTCGGGATGGTCGAAGCTCACCGTTCCAATCACGTTGAAGCGCGACAGATCGTAGCGATAGGGCGCGTAATTGCCGTGCCAGGCGACGACGTCGAGCGGCGAATGGTCGAGGCTGGTGGTCCACAATCGCCCAAGGCTCTTCTGGATTACCTCGGTCGGCTCCTCGCGGTCCTCAAACCAGGCGACCGGCGTTTCGAAATCGCGCGGGTTGGCGAGGCCGTTCGATCCGATCGGGCCGAGCTCGGGCAGGCGCAACGGGGCGCCGTAATTCTCAGCGACGTAGCCGCGCGCCTCGCCCTGGGTCAGCTGGACCCGGAACCTAACCCCGCGCGGCACGACTCCGATCGTGCCCGGAGCGACGTCGAGCCGGCCGAGCTCGGTCTGCAGCTCGACCGCGCCGTGCTGCGGAATGATCATGAGCTCGCCGTCGGCATCGACCAGCACACGCCCGTCCATGCTCTTCGTCGCCCGATAGGCGTGGACGGCGCACCC
This sequence comes from Sphingomicrobium sp., assembly GCA_035637935.1. GTDB lineage: Bacteria > Pseudomonadota > Alphaproteobacteria > Sphingomonadales > Sphingomonadaceae > Sphingomicrobium. The sequence continues at coordinate 8,692 of DASRAY010000063.1, read as the reverse complement.
CTCGAGATCCTGCGGGGTCCGCGCCTGCAGCAGGGTGACGAGGCCGTCGACGAAATCGGTGCCGTCGGGCAGCTCCGGCGGGTTCCAGCGCAGCCGATTGGGCGGCAGGGGTTGCGCCGAAGCGGCCGCTCCGAACAGCGGTGCGCCCGGATAGGCGGCGAACGGCCGATGGTCGGCGGTCGGCCGCATCCGATACAGCCAGCTGCGGCGGTTCTCGTAGCGCGGCGCGGTGAAGGAGCTGCCGGACAGTTGCTCGGTGTAGAGGCCGAAGGCCGGGCGCTGCGGCGAGTTGCGTCCCTTGGGCAGCGCGCCAGCGACGGCCTCGGTCTCGAAATGGCCGCCGAAGCCGGACATGTAGCGGAGCGCGTCGGTCATGCGCCGCGGGTTAGTCGGTCAGCGCCGCAAACTCAAACGGGCGCGGCTCCGTGGGGAACCGCGCCCGAGTACGGACGGGGACTCGCAACCCGCCCGCTCTGAAACTGCGCGATCAGTGCGTGTTGACGTCGACTCCGATCTTGTCCGGAACCTTGATCTCGGTCTTGTCCCCGCCGAAGCCGAGCTGGCCGCGGAAGAGGAACAGGAGCACGAGAACGACAATGATCAGCAGCACGACGGCGATCACTCCGCCGCTGCCGCCGCCACCGCCGGTCTCGACGATCGTCGTGCGATCGGTATCGCGGTCGTTATCGGCCATGGAAACTCTCCCTGTATTCGGCTGTTCTTCGAGCGAAACGAACGAACCTCCCTCGGGACGGTTCCGCCAACCGGGAGTCTTGATGAAACCGACCGCAGCAGCGCTCTTCCTCGCTTTGGCCCTCCTTTCCGCCTGCAACCGCAACGAAAAGGCCGCGCCGGCGGCGCGTTCGGAGCAGGCCGCGACCGAGGTCGCGAACGCCGCCGCGCCGGAGGCAACGCCGCCGGCCAACGGCGATCAGGCGGAGCCGCCGCGAGCGTCGCTGCCCGAGCCCAAGGGTCCGATCGACCCCAAGAGCGCCGAAGCGGCCGGCCAGGTCGTCCAGCATTATGGCGCGCTGGTGGAGCAGGACCGGTTCCTTCCGGCCGAGCGGCTGTGGAACGACATCGACGCCGCGCGCAGCTTCGCCGTCGCGCTCGACGCTAGGTTCAAGGACGTCCATCTGGAGATTGGTGAACTCGGTGCGACCGAGGGCGCGGCCGGGTCGATCTACACGACCGTTCCGGTGACCTTCTATGGCACTTCGGAGCGCGGCCGGCCGCTGCGTATGCCGGCCGCGGTCATCCTGCGCCGGGTCAACGACGTGCCCGGGTCGACCGAGCGGCAGCGCCGCTGGCACATCGAGCGAATCGAGTGGAAGGCGGTCGCCTAGAGCTGGTTCAGCGCCTGCTCGAACTGCTTTTCCTGGGCGGGCGTGATCGATGCGCCGGTCGCGTCGGTCGCCGGTTCGGAATTGTTCGAGCTGTTGCTGTCTTGCGGCGCGGAGCCGGCGACGTCCCAGGCGAGCCACAATATTCCGGCCGCCCACACGAGAGCCATCCAGCGGCTCTTGAAGATCGTACTGGTCTTCATCGGAATCATGCGCGGACTATCGCCCGGCGGCTTTAAGATTCGGTTGCGCTCAGGCGACCTTGGCCTGCTGCTCGTCCGCCCCGGGGATGGCGAGCCCGGCGATCATCTCGCGCAGCTCCTGGCGCGCCGCGATGTGCGCGATCCCGACCTCGCCGAGCTGCTGCAGGTCGAGCAAGGTGAGGCCCTTGGGGAACAATTCGCGGTAGATGACGCGCTCGCCGAGGCCCGGGATGACCCGGAAGCCGACGCGGCGCGCGAGCTCGTCGAGCGCGGCCCCGACCCGCTTCAGATTGTGCGATTCGACGTGCTGGAGGCGATTCCTAAGGACCACCCAGTCGACGCTCTTGCCAGTCACCTTGGCGCGCTGCGTGCGGCTGTTCCACACGAGCTCGGCATAGAAACTGGGCCGAGTCACTTTGTAGTTTTCGGGATGGACCTGGCCGATGAGGTCGAGGTCGACGAAGCTGTCGTTCATCGGCGTGACGAGCGTGTCGGCCATGAGGATCGCAGCACGGGCGATCTCGTCGTCGCGGCCGGGCGTGTCGACAACGATCACGTCGGCCTCGGCAGACAGCCGCTCGATGGCGGCAGAAAAGCCGCCATCGCTGTGATCTTCGAGCACTTCATAGGCGGCGCGCGGCAGGTCGTCCTTCTCGATCCGGCGCATCGTCGCGTCGCGATTCTCGAGGTAACGGGTCATGGTCCGCTGGCGGCCGTCGAGGTCGAGCGCGCCGACGCGGTGGCCCGAGGCGGCGAGGGCAATGGCGGTGTGAACCGCCGTAGTCGACTTACCGGTGCCGCCCTTTTCGTTGGCGAAGACGATGAAATGCGCGTGGCTCATGCTTGATCTTTTCCCCCGCGGCACCGAAACGCCGCCCCGTTAACAAATTACCCGAGGCTCGCCGGTCGTGCAAACCGTTCGCACCAGTGAAGAATTGACGCGCGCGCTGGGCGCGGCTCGGGCGGGAAGGATTGCGCTGGTGCCGACGATGGGCGCGCTCCATGCGGGGCACCTGGCGCTGATCGACGAGGCGAAGCGGCGAGCGGACAAGGTCGTGGCGAGCATTTTCGTCAACCCGATCCAGTTCAACGACCCGAACGACCTTGAGCGCTATCCCCGGCAGGAAAGCGATGATGCGCGCAAGCTCGAGAAGGCCGGGTGCGATCTGTTATGGCTGCCTGGCGTCGACGACATCTATCCGGACGGCTTCGCGACGACAGTCCGGGTCTCGGGAGTGTCGGAGCGCTGGGAGGGCGCGGCCCGGCCCGGCCATTTCGACGGCGTCGCGACGATCGTCGCCAAGCTGCTGCTGGCGGTGCGGCCCGACGTCGCCGTGTTCGGGGAGAAGGACTTCCAGCAGCTCGCGGTGATCCGCCGGCTGGTCGCCGACCTCGGGATCGCGGTCGAGATCGTCGGACTGCCGACGATTCGCGACACGGACGGTCTCGCTTTGTCGTCGCGCAATGCGCTGCTGTCGGCCGACGAGCGCAAGCGTGCCGCCGCATTTCCTGCTGCGCTGGAACTCGCGCGCGATGCGATCCGCAAGGGAATGGATGAGGGCGCGGCAATCGATCACGCGGTGAACATGCTGCGCTACGCAGGATTTGCGCGCGTCGATTATTTCGTCCTGGTCGATGCCGCGACGCTCGAGCCAGTGCCCGAGCCGAAGGGGGAAACGCGACTGATCGCGGCCGCGGTGATCGGCTCGGTTCGGCTGATCGACAATCTGGCCGTCTGAAGACACGGTTAATCGCGTTAACCATTTTTTTCCGATCAGGAGCCGAAGCTGCCCGCAACACAAGAGATGAGGGGGACGAAATGGGAGCGATTAGCCTGAAAGGCGCGGAATTCCTGATCCGCAGCCGCCTTGCCGATGCAGAGAACGGGGACGTCGATGCCCTGTTCGAGCTCGGCATCACTTACTCGACGGGCCGCGGCGGAGCACCGGTCGACCTGATCGAAGCCCATAAATGGTTCAACCTCGCCGCGCTCAACGGCAGCACCCGCGGCCAGCAATGCCGTGCCGAGATCGCGGTCGAGATGACCGCACGCGAGATCGCCGAGGCGCAGCGTCAGGCCCGGGCCTGGCTGGCGACCACCGGCTACAGCCGCCGCGCCGCCTGATCATCCCATTCCTCCCCGGCCCCCGGCCGGGGAGGAACTCTACCGAACCAGCACGGTCACCGCGCGGCGGTTCAGCGCCAGCGCCTCGGGCGCCGAGCCGAGCACGGCGACTTTTTCCTTGCCCCAGCTCAGGGTCGTGAGCTGCGCTGCGGGAACCCCCAACAGTACGAGGTAATTGCGGACCTCCTCCGCGCGCCGGGCGCCGACCGCCAGCGCGTGGTCGCGTGTGTCACTGGGGTCGGCATGGCCTTCGATCCGCACCACCACCTCTGGGTGCAGCCGCAGCCACGCCGCTTGCGCGGTCAGCGTCGCCCGCGCTGCCGGCGTCAGAACCGACGCGTCGCCGCCGAAATAGACGGTGGCGCTGCCGGTCTGGGCGAGGAAGTCGGCGCGGAGCGCGTCGATTCCCACCAGGACCGGCGCCGGGGGCACCGGTTGGCGCTTGCGCAGCCCCGGCAGCTGCGCCGCGGCGCTGCCGGCAGCGAGGGCGAGGACGGCGAAGGTCACGAGACGGCGCATCAGTCGATCACTCCCGACCAATCGGGATCCGACCCGGCCTGCGAAGTCGCGACCCGGCGCGCCGCTCCACCCGACAGCGATACCCGGTAGAGGGCGGGCCGGCCGTCGGGCCCGGCGCGCTGGAACAGCAATTCGCGGCTGCTCGGTGCCCAGTCGGGCGCCTCGTCGCCGGGGCCGCTGGTCAGCAGCTGCTCGCCGCTCCCGTCGGGCTTGATCACGCCGACGCGCATCCCGACACCCGGCACGCGCCGGGTGAAGGCGATCCATTCGCCGTCGGGACTCCACACCGGCTCGCCGTACCAGCCGCCGCCGAAGGTGATCCGGCGCTGGTCGGTCCCGTCGGCGTTCATCACGTAGAGTTGCTGCGCGCCCGAGCGGTCGCTTTCGAACACGATCCGGCTCGCATCGGGTGCGAAGCTCGGCGCGGTGTCGATGCCCGGCGCGGCGGTCAGGCGCTGGGGCAGGCCGCCCTTCGCCCCGACCACGTAGATGTCGGTGTTGGGCCCCTGCTGCATCGAGAACAGGATGCGCTGGCCGTCGGGCGAATAGCGCGGGGCGAAGGTCATCCCGCCAGTCGGGACCAGCGGCCGCTGCTGGTCGCTGTCGAAATCGACGATCCGGATGTGCGGCTGGCCGCCGACGAAGCTGACATAGGCAATCTCGCGCGCGTCGGGCGAGAGGCGCGGCGTGAGCACGATCGAATCGCCGACGGTGACGAAGCTCTGGTTGCTGCCGTCGGCGTCCATCACGGCGACGCGCTTGACCCGGTCGGCCGGGGTGCCGCTTTCCGCGACATAGGCAATGCGCGTGTCGAACACCCCCGCCGGGGCACCGGTCGCGGCGGTATAAGCAAGGCCCGAGCATTTGTGCGCGGCCCGGCGCCAGTCGCCGGCCGCCACGGCGAAGCCGATCCGGCCGAGCTCGCGGCCCTTGGCGACATCATAGACGTAGCAGCCGACGGTGAAGCGGCCGTCGGGGTTGGAGCGGACAAAGCCGGTCAGCAGGAACTTCGCGCCCTGCGAACGCCAGCGGGAGAAGGTCGGCGCGGTCACTTCCGGGTAGGAATAATAATCTTTCTGGTTGGGCCCGACCGGGACCAGCTCGGCGGTGGTGCGCAGGTCCGAGGCGATCAGCTGCGATGCCTGCCAGGCGATCGCGGCCGGGCTGTCTTGGCCGCGCGCGCTCTGGTCGGGGGTGGCGAGCGGCGGCACCGCGACCACGGCGGCATCCTGCCCCACGGCGGGCGCCGCGAGCAGGCCGAGACTGAGCAGAAACGGTGCGAAACGGGCAGTCATTCGGATTTCGTGATGCTCCTGAACCGTTCGACCCAATCTTTCGGCTGCCGCTGCGGGCGGCCGTTCGCATCGAGGAAAGCGGCTGTCACCCGAGCGTCGGTCAACAGTTCCCGATTCCGCATGACCCGTTGATGAATCTCGACCGAGGCGGCGCGAACCTGCTCGACGCTGCTAAGGACGAGGAGTTCCTCGCCGAGCCGCGCCGGCTTCACATATCGAATGTTGCACTCGACCACATGATAGGCGCCGCCGCCGCCGTGCAGCACCTCGGACTGATCGACGCCGACCGCGCGCAGCATGTCGGAGCGGGCCCGCTCCATGAACTTCAGATAATTGGCATAATAGACGACGCCTGCGGTGTCGGTGTCCTCGAAATAGACGGTCAGCGCGAAATGGTGCTCCGACCCGACGAAGCCGCCGCGATAGGGAGTGTCGAAATCGCCGGTCATCGCCCCGGCTGTAGCGGCGCCGGACTCGCGGCGTAAGCCCGCTTGACTCCCGTGTAACGCTAAGGTTACATGTAACGCATGAGTTACACGAGGAGCGGGGAATGGATAGTTTTGCAATTGGTTTGCTGGTGGGACTCGGGGCGGTGCTCGTGACTGCGGCGATCGTAAAGTGGCGACGGCGCGACAGGCCGATGAGTGTTGCTGAAAAGGCGGAGTATCTGAGCAAGCGCAGGGCGCGGATGCTGCCCGCGCTCGCAGTCATCTTCCTGTCGCAGCAAGCGACTTTCTTCTCGACCGTCAATTCGCCGGCGCCTCATTCCGCTTATACGGTGAAGATCTCCGCCTGGTTGGTGCTGTCCATCGTCCTGCTGCTCGCCCTTTCGACCAAGGGGTTTTGGCTCGAGCCGAAGGAGGTACGGGACCTGATCGACGATGAGAACACTCGCGCCAATCGCACTGACGCGATGCGCTGGGGCTTCCTGTTCTCGATGGCTGCCGCGATCGCGGTCTATGCGCTGACCTTGTTCGACGTGACGGTGACGGCGCGGGACGCGGTCCATATCGTCATGACGATGGGCATTGCCACGGCGCTGATCCGTTGGGGCATCCTGGAAAGGCGCGCTCACCGAGATGGCTGAGCGGCTCGCCAACCGGCTCAAAGAACGACGAGTGGAGCTCGGCCTCACCCAGGCCGAGCTCGCCGAACGGGTTGGGGTCACGCGCAAGACCGTCAACACCGTCGAGAATGGGGTGTTCGTCCCCTCGACCCTGCTCGCGCTGAAGCTCGCCAAGGCCCTCGGCCTGGCGGTCGAGGAGCTGTTCTTTATTTCGCCGGATTGATCGCCCCGACCTCGCGAACCAGGTCGCCAAGCGCCTCGGGCACGTCGGCGAGGTGCATGCCCCAGCCGGGGAGGAACATGCCGAGCACCGCGACCTCGCCGCCGACCCGGTCGGTGCGCTTGTCCTTGGGGTCGGCGTTGGTCCGAATCGACAGATAGCCGCGCTGGCCGTCGTTGACGCACTTGCCGGAGACCAGGCCCTCGGCGCGGAGGTAGGCGGTCGGCGGCGGCCCCTCGCTCGACCATTGGACCGGGCCGCCGGGCACCGGCAGGCTCGACTTCGCGTAGAGGTAACTGTCGAACGGCACCCAGTCGGTCGCGCCGGGGCGCGCCGGGTTGACGCAGCCGACGGTCATTCCCGGGAGCGGCGCATAGCCGAACATCGCGCCCTCGGGGGGCGCGTTCTTTTCGCGGAAGCTGACCCAGCTGATGACGCAGCCGGTCTCGCCGACGCGGCTGCACAGCGGCGTCTTCTTGAACGTGCCGCCGACCAGCCGCCCCTGCGGAACGAACAGGTCGAAGCCGGGGATGATCGCCAGCTTCATCCGTTCCGCGAGCGCGGGCACGGGCTCGATCTCGCGGGCGATCAGCTGCTGCAGCAACAGGCTGCCCTGGCTGTGGCCGATGAGCACGTACGGGCGGCCGTTGCTGCGCGTGCGGACGAAGTTGCGCCACGCGGCCAGCACGTCGTCATAAGCCAGCGCGGCGGCGGCATCGATATTCCCGCCGGCCGAGAAGGCGGCGACGGCCGACAGCGTCATCTGCCGGTATATCGGCGCGAACGTCCGGCACACCGAGGCGAAGCGGGCAAACTGGACCTGCGCCGCGAGCCTTTCCGAATTGTCGACGATGAGGTCGCTGTTCATCCCCTTGTCGGTCGAGACCGTCGGATAGACGTAGAAACAATCGAGCGGCGGGTCCTTGGCGACGACGCTTTGGCCGGTCGACCCGTAGCCGTTCGGGTTGAGCGCGGTGGTCGGGATCGGGGTCGAGCAGACGTCGGCCCGGCCGGGCAGGCACAGCCAGGTCGAATCCTTGGCGTAATCGGGCGCCGGCATCGGCGCATTGGACTGGGCGGGCAGTGGCGCGGCGGCCGCCAACGCGGCCGCGGCGATCAAAAACAAGTGGCGCATCATTCGGGCGAAGCTCCCTGGTCGAACAGGCCGGCCTGGCCCCCCTGGGGCACCGGCAGGCCGAGATGGGCGTAGCCGCGGCCGTTCAAGGCGCGGCCGCGGGCGGTGCGGGCGATGAGCCCGAGCTGGATCAGGAACGGTTCGATCACGTCCTCGATCGTGTCGCGCGGCTCGCTCAAGCCGGCGGCGAGGGTTTCGACGCCGACCGGTCCGCCGCCGTAGAGATCGGCGATCATGGTCAAATAGCGGCGGTCCATCGCGTCGAGGCCGAGCGAGTCGATCTCCAGCCGTGACAAGGCCCGATCGGCCACCGCCGCATCGATCGAATCGGAGCCGGCGGCATGGGCGAAGTCGCGAACTCGGCGAAGCAGCCGGCCGGCGATGCGCGGGGTCCCCCGCGAGCGCCGCGCGATCTCGCGCCCGCCGTCCTCGGCGAGGTCGACGCCAAGCAGCCGCGCGGCGCGGCGGACGACCAGTTCGAGCTCCTCGACCGTGTAGAAATTGAGCCGCACCGGGATGCCGAAGCGGTCGCGCAGCGGCGTGGTGAGCAGGCCCTGGCGGGTGGTCGCCCCGATCAGGGTGAAGCGCGGCAGCTCGATCCGGACCGAGCGGGCCGACGGCCCCTCGCCGATCATCAGGTCGAGCGCGCGGTCCTCCATCGCCGGGTAGAGCACTTCCTCGACCACCGGGTTGAGCCGGTGGATCTCGTCGATGAACAGGACGTCCCGTTCCTCCAGACTCGTCAGCACCGCCGCGAGGTCCCCGGGCCGCTCCACGGCCGGCCCG
>DASRAY010000062.1:0-3847 GCA_035637935.1 Sphingomicrobium sp. | reverse complement strand
CTTCACATGCTCCATCAGTCCTTCGGAGCTGATCGCGGGATCTTCGATGAACGCCCGGCACGCGGCCAGCACTTCGCCGAGATTATGTGGCGGGATGTTGGTCGCCATGCCGACGGCGATGCCGCCGGCGCCGTTGACCAGCAGGTTGGGGAAGCGCGCCGGAAGCACCTGCGGCTCGCGCTCCGAGGCGTCGTAATTGGGCTGGAAATCGACCGTGTCCTTGTCGATGTCGCCGAGGAGGAAATTGGCGACCTTCCCGAGCCGCGCCTCGGTGTAGCGCATGGCCGCCGGCGGGTCGGGGTCCATCGAGCCGAAATTGCCCTGGCCGTCGATCAGCGGCACGCGCATCGACCAGCTCTGGGTCATGCGGGCGAGCGCGTCGTAGATCGCGGCATCGCCGTGCGGGTGATATTTACCCATGACGTCGCCGACGATGCGGCTCGACTTGCGATAGGGCCGCCCGGCGACATAGCCGGCTTCCTGGCAGGCGAAGAGGATCCGGCGATGAACCGGCTTCAGGCCGTCGCGAACGTCGGGCAGGGCCCGGCTCACGATCACGCTCATCGCGTAATCGAGGTAGGAGGTCTTCATCTCGTCGACGATGGAGATGGGCGCGATGCCGGCGGGCGGCTCGCTGCTGTCGTTAAGGTCGTCGACCGGCGGTTCGGTGGCCAAGAAATAGTCCTGCGATTGATGGGGTACACGAGAAGGTTGCGGCCGGAAGCCGCGCCCCCCACGACCTACCTAGTGCATCGGATACCGAAGCACCACCCCGCGCGCGTACGCGCACGCGCGCGCAACCGCCCCTGAACGGCCGGTTCAAAATGGGTTCAGGCCGGATCGGGCATTGGTCTTGGCCTGCCCGCCGCGAAGGACTAAGCGCTCGCCGCGGAAACCCTTTCAACTCGTCTCCCAGGGGAAGCAATCGATGAAGCTCACTACCGCTGCGTTCGGCCTTGGCGCCCTGACTGTCGCAACTTCGCTCTCGGCACAGATGCCGAGCAGGACCGGCCAGGAGGAGCGGCCGCAGGCGGTCAGCGAAGCCAAGGAGCCCCAGCTGAAGCCTTCGGGCGGGGCGCTGAAGGCGATCGTCGACCTGCAAACTGCGGTCAACGCCAACGATTATGCCAACGTCCCGGCCAAGGTCGCGGCCGCCCGGGCGGTCGCGAAGACCAAGGAGGACCGCTACATCATCGCCCAGCTCCAGCTCAAGGCGGCGCTGGCGGCCAAGGACAATGCCGGAATGGCGGCCGCGATCGATGCCGTCGCCTCCTCGGGCTATGTCGACAACGCCAAGTCTGCGCAGCTTTACCAGAGCCTCGGCGCAACCCTCTACAACGCCAAGCAGTTCGACCAGGCGAGCGCAGCGCTCGAAAAGGCGCTCGCCGCGAACCCGAACGATTCCGAGACCCTGATCATGCTCGGCGAGACGCGCAACGCGCAGGGCCGCAAGGCCGAGGCGGTCGCGCAGCTCCAGCGCGCGATCCAGGTGACCGCCGCCGCCGGCCAGAAGCCGCGCGAGGAAATCTACAAGCGCGCCCTCGGCCTCGCTTATGACGGGAAGCTGCCGGTGTCGGGCGAGCTCGCTCGGCAGTGGGTCACGGCCTATCCGGGACCCGAGAGCTGGCGCAACGCGATCGCCATCTACCGCAACACCACCAAGCCCGACGTCGAGGGCACGCTCGACCTGCTGCGCCTGATGCAGACCACCGGCGCGCTCAACGACGGTGCGGACTACAGCCTGTTCGCGAGCGCCGCGGCCGAGCAGGGCAATTATGTCGAGGCCCAGTCGGTGCTCGACGCGGGGATGGCGGCCAGGATCGTCGATCCGACCCGGCCCGACTTCCGCGACATCATTTCCGGGCTCAAGGCCAAGCCGAAGCTGACCGACGCCGACCTCGCCGAGGCGGTCAAGGCCGCGCAGACCGGCACCGCCATGGTCCGGGTCGGCGACCGCTATTTCGGGCTCGGCCAATATGACAAGGCGGCCGACCTCTACCGCAAGGGCATCGCCAAGGGCGGGGTCGACGCCAATGTCGCCAACCTCCACCTCGGCATGGCGCTCGCCCGCTCGGGCGACAAGGCCGGGGCGACGGCGGCGTTCAACGCGGTCAGCGGGCCGCGTGCGGACATCGCCAAATACTGGCTGCTGTACCTCCAGACCAAGGGCTGATCCGGGTCCGGCGCCGGGCGTGGTCCGGCGCCGTTTCCGACCCTCCAGACCGCGGCTCGCGACGCCGTTGGCGGCCCTCCTGAAACCGTCCTGTTTCGGGACGGTTAAGCAGTGGCCGCTTAGCGCGATCTGAATGACCGCATAGAGCCGGTACTCGGTGCGTCTGGAGGATGCGGAAAAGCCGGTGCGGTTCGACGATCGATTGCTGACGGTTCTAAACCAGCCTGCGAGCGACCGCCATGATGCGGCGGTGCGCTGGCGGCAGCTGGTCGACCTCGTCGCGCGCGCCGGCCCCAACAGCTCGAGCCCGGTCGTCGTCCAGGCGCTGGAGTCGATCCGCGCCGAGTCGAGGAACGTCGACGAGCCGCTGCGCGCCGCGGCCGCGCGCGCCGTCGCCGCGCTGCCCCTGCCGCTCGGCCTGCTCGAATGCTTCGCCGCCGACAAGCTCGCCGTCTCGGCCCCCGTGCTCGCCGCCGCCAGCCTCGACCCGGCGCAGTGGCGGGCGCTGCTGGTCAGTGCCGACGAGGAAACCCGACGCTTTGCCGAGACCCTTCATCCCGAGATCGCAACTCCGGCCGAGCCCGACGCGACCGAGGCGCTGGTCGAGCCCGCTCCGCCCGCGAAGGCGGAGCCGGCCGAGCCGGCACCGCCGCGCAAGGCCGCCGAGCGCAAGCCGCGGACTCCGGCCGGACCGTCGCTTAGCGACGTCGTCGCGCGGATCGAGCGCCGCCGCCGGTCGCGCGAGCAGCAGACGACGGTCACGGCGCGCACTCCGGCCCCGGCGACCGGCGCGCCGGCCCTGTTCCGCTGGGAATGCGGTCCCTCGGGCGAGATCGCCTGGGTCGAGGGAGCGCCGCGCGGCGCGCTGATCGGCCGCTCGATCGCGCGCAATCACGACCAGGCCGTCGGCCATCTCGACGACGAGGTGATCCGCGCCTTCGCGATGCGCGCGCCGTTTCGTGATTCGACCCTGACCGTGCCGGGCGACGGGCTGGTGTCGGGCGACTGGAAGATCAGCGGCGTGCCCGCGTTCGATCCGACCGACGGGCGCTTCGCCGGCTATCGCGGGATTGCGCTCCGCGACTTGCCGCCGCCGTCGGAGCGGAGCGCCGGCTCGGAGATCCTGACCGACCCGGATTCGCTGCGCGAGCTGGTCCACGAGATCAAGACTCCGCTGAACGCGATCATCGGCTTCGCCGAGATCATCGATGGCCAATATCTCGGCCCCGCCGACCGCCGCTACCGCGAGCGCGCGAGCGACATTGTCGGCGAGGCGCGCTCGCTGCTCGGCGCGATCGACGACCTCGACTTCGCGGCAAAGATCCATTCCTCGACTCGGGTCGAGGAGCGCCGGGCCGACCTCGGCGAGCAGCTCGAGATGCTGTCCGAATCGCTGCGCGCTCTGGCCGCCGAACGGGGCGTCGAGCTCGAGTTCTCGCGGCGGCCGCGGATGCCGGGGTGCGCGGTCGAGCCGGAGCTCGCCGACCGCTTGCTCTTCCGGCTGGCTTCGGCGGTGATCGAGCAGGCCGGCTCGGGCGAGCGGTTGCGGCTCGCGGTCGAGCACAGCGCGGACGCGTGCCGCTTCTCGATCAGCCGCCCGGCGGCGCTCAAGGGCCTGACCGACGCGATATTGTTCGAACCGCGCCCGGAGACGGCGGCGGACGAGGACCTCGG
>DASRAY010000061.1:0-6948 GCA_035637935.1 Sphingomicrobium sp. | reverse complement strand
TTCGCGCAAAACAAGCTCAACGTGTGCGCGATTTGGATCATCATGAACGGGCTGGGCACCGTAACATCGGTCAAGCTGGCCATTCATTCGTACCGGATAAATCGCCGAATCCGTGGTCTCCTGACGATCAGCGGTCTGGATTTTCCCGTAGACGCTGACGACATCCTGCCAAACGATATGACGACCTGGGGTGGCGTGGCGAATGCTTTTGCGCTGGTGATCATGGCCGGGCTTTGGGCGTACTTGGCCTTGCCGTAACACGACGGCCCAGTCGGCGGCCGAATTACGCCCGCGTCAGGCGCGGACGCCTGCGTCATATTTGCGGCGCATGCAGCGGGTCAGCTCGAGCAGCCCCTCGCTGGACCAAATCGACCCGCCCTCGCCATAGCATTGCTCGGCCAGCAGCTTCGCGGTCGCGGGGTCGTCCGCCTTGAGCTGGTCGAGCCACGCCTTGTTCGCCCGGATCTCGTCATGCCGCGGATCACCTTGGGGGATGTCGCCGTAGCAGGCGGTCAGCGCGGCGAGGGGGAGGAGGAGGGGTTTGAGGATGCGCGGGATGGGCATGGCGTTGAGTGTAGCGGAGTGGATGCCGAGGGGGTCAATGGCCCGGGGGAGGATAGCGGACCTGGCGGATGCGTTTCGCGGATGCGATCACCAACTCCGGACTCACCCATCCTTCCTCAAGAACGTATCCGCCATGTACCCCGCCTCGCCCTCCGCATCGACGCAGCGGCGCCAGCGGTAGCCGTTGGCGGACCAGTGGGGCTTGCCGCAGCGGACGGCGCCGCCGACCAGGATGCGGCGGATCTCGGCGCTGGCGATGGTCGGCTCGGCGCGCAGCACGACGAAACCGTCGGAGGCGAAAGCGGCGACGTAGCGGTCGTCGGCCGGCGGGTCCGCGGCCGTCGCAACCGGCTCCTCCTCCGGCGGATCGGGGCGCGACTGGACGATCGGGGCCGAAGCGTCCCGCGGCAATGCGGCCGCCTGCGCCGGCGCCTCGGGGGATGCATTGACGACCGGTGCGGTCGGGCTCGGGGGGCCCGAGCTCATCACCTGGGCCGGCGTGTCGGCGGGCGGCTTTGCGGCCGGAGTGAAGAGATGCGGCGCGAGGACTGCGGCCAAACCCGCCAGTCCGGCCAGGAAGGATCCGGTCGCGGTCAGGATGCCCGGCAGGGTCTGCCAGAATCCACCCGCGTTGCGGGACGGCTCCGCGAACCGCGCGGCCTGCGGGTCTTGAGGCTGTGCCTCCATGATCACCCCCTTGTCGCCATGCGAACCGAACCGGTGACCGAGCGAGCGCATGATCGCAAAGGGATCGCGTAAATTCAATGACAAAGCGGCTCAGTGGCGGCCGGCGTGGCTCGCACATCGCTCCCTCACCCGGCGCTTCGCGCCACCCTCTCCCTCACGGGGAGAGGGACTTACTGATCGAGGAAGCTCCGCATCTTGCGCGAGCGGCTCGGGTGCTTGAGCTTGCGCAGCGCCTTGGCCTCGATCTGCCGGATACGTTCGCGGGTAACCGAGAACTGCTGTCCCACCTCCTCGAGCGTATGGTCGGTGTTCATGCCGATGCCGAAGCGCATGCGGAGCACTCGCTCCTCGCGCGGGGTCAATGACGCGAGGACGCGGGTCACCGTTTCCTTGAGGTTGCTCTGGATCGCGGCGTCGACCGGGATCACCGCGTTCTTGTCCTCGATGAAGTCGCCGAGGTGGCTGTCCTCCTCGTCGCCGATCGGGGTCTCGAGGCTGATCGGCTCCTTGGCGATCTTCATCACCTTGCGGACCTTCTCGAGCGGCATCGAGAGGCGCTCGGCGAGCTCCTCCGGAGTGGCTTCGCGGCCGGTCTCGTGGAGGAACTGGCGGCCGGTGCGGACCAGCTTATTGATCGTCTCGATCATGTGCACCGGGATTCGGATGGTGCGCGCCTGGTCGGCGATCGAGCGGGTGATCGCCTGGCGGATCCACCAGGTCGCGTAAGTGCTGAACTTGTAGCCGCGGCGGTACTCGAACTTGTCGACCGCCTTCATCAGGCCGATGTTCCCCTCCTGGATGAGGTCGAGGAACTGCAGCCCGCGGTTGGTGTATTTCTTGGCGATCGAGATGACCAGGCGCAGGTTGGCCTCGACCATCTCCTTCTTGGCGATGCGCGCCTCGCGCTCGGCCTTCTGGACCTGGTTGACGATCCGCCGGAACTCGCCGAGCGACGTGCCGGTGCCGTGGGCGATGTCGGCGATGTCGTTGCGGATGCGGTCGACCGTGTCGCGCTCGCTCGCCGCGAAGCTCGCCCATTTCTTGTCGGCGTCCTTGACGCTGTCGAGCCAGCTCTCGTCGAGCTCGCGGCCCATGTAGCTTTCGAGGAACGCCTTGCGCGGCACGCGGTGGCGCTCGGCGAGGCGCAACATCTGGCCGCCCAATGCGGTGAGGCGGCGGTTGTAGCTGTACAGCTGCTCGACCAGATATTCGATCTTCGAGCCGTGGAACTGGACGCTTTCGACCTCCGCGGTCAGCTGCTCGCGCAGCTTCTGATACTTCTTCTCCTCGGCGGGGGCGAAGTCGGCGCCGGCCGCGAAGGCCTCCATGCGGTGCGCCTGGACCTTGGCGAACTTCTTGAACACCGAGGTGATGGTCGCGAACTTCTCGAGCGCCTGGGGCTTGAGCGTTTCCTCCATCTGGGCGAGCGACAGGGTGTTGTCCTCATCCTCTTCCTCGGCCTGGGGACGGGCGCGGCGCTCGACCATGTCCTCGTCCTCGTCGGACGCGTCGGCCTCGGGCTCGTCGGCGACCTCTTCCTCTTCCTTGATCGACGGGCCGGCGGTCTTCTCGCTGATCTCGCCCTCGGCGCTTTCGCCGCCTTCCTCGGCCTCGGTCAGCTGCTCGGCGGTCGGGCCCTTCGACAGCATCGCCTCGAGGTCCATGATCTCGCGCAGCTGCATGCGCCCTTCGTTCAAGGCGTTCGACCAGTCGATGATCGCGTTGAAGGTGATCGGGCTTTCGCACAGCCCCCAGATCATCGTGTCGCGGCCGGCCTCGATCCGCTTGGCGATGGCGATCTCGCCCTCGCGGCTGAGCAGTTCGACCGCGCCCATTTCGCGCAGGTACATGCGGACCGGGTCGTCGGTGCGGTCGACCGCTTCCTTCTTGACCGCGGCCGCGGGGCGGGGGCCGCCGTCGTCGAGCGGGTCGACCTCGTCCTCGACGATGCTCTCGGCTTCCTTGTCGTCCTCCTCGTCGTCGTCGTCCTTCTCGGCGCTCTCGACGACGTTGATGCCCATGTCGTTGATCGCCGACATGATGTCTTCGATCTGGTCGGTCGACATCTGGTCCTGGGGCAGGGCCTCGTTCAGCTCGTCCACGGTGATGTAGCCGCGCTTCTTGGCGCGGGCGATCATCCGCTTCACCTGGGCGTCGTTGAGGTCGATCAGCGGAGCATCGCCCGCCTCGGCCGTGTCGATTTCGGAAGTCTCGTTTTTCGCCATATTGTTCCGCCGCTTAATCGGTGCCGGCGAGTGACGCCAGCCTTTGTCTCAAACCCTGCTGCGCCGCGATCAGGCGCTGTTGTTCCTGCCACGCCTCGTCGGTGCAATCCCGTTCGAGCCGTTCGGTTGCGTCGGCCAGGGCCTGCTCCACCTCGTCGCTCGCGGCGATGATCTCCACCGCCGCGGCCAGATCGCTTCGAGCGCGGTCCGGGTCGCTGTCGCGGCGGGTGAAGGAGAAGCCCATGGCGCGAGGGCCTGCTCCGCCCGACGCTCCGTCGGTGCCCAATATGGTAGTTACGCTCTCCCGATCAAGCGCGGCGCCGGAGAAGGCGGCGTTGACCAGTTCGTCGCGCAGCTTCGCCGTGCCCTGGTCGGCGATCGGCAGGTGGGCGAGCTGCTCGCAATGGGCCGGCAGCTCCTCGGGGAAATACGCGAAACCGAGGATCAGGGCCCGGGCGGTCGGGGCGTCGATTCCGCTTGCGGCGATGGCCCGGGCCCTCGCGCCGACCGGGGGCTCGGGCGGCGCCCAGCGGCCGCCCTTGACGAACGGCCGGCGCTCGCGCTCGGGCGGGCGGCGCAGCGCATAGAAGCGGTCGAGCCAGTCCTGGCGGTAGAGCCGGGCGAGGTCGGCATGGCCGATCGCCGAAGCATGGGCGACGAGGCGCTGCTTCAAGCCTGCCCAGGCCTCGGGCGTCGCCAGCGGCTCGGCCTGATGCTCGTGGCGCCACAGCCGGTCGACCAGCGGCTCGGCCTGCGCCAGCAGCGCCTCGAACGCCTCCTTGCCGCCGGAGCGCACGACGTCGTCGGGGTCCTGACCCGCGGGCAGCTCGACGAAGCGCAGCGTCCGGTCCGGCCCGAGCAGCGGCAAAGCGCGCAGTGCGGCGCGGACCGCCGCCTTCCGGCCCGCGGGATCGCCGTCGAAGCACAGGATCGGCGCGGGTTCGAGCCGCCACAGGCGCTCGATCTGCGCCTCGGTGAGCGCGGTGCCGTTGGGCGCGACGGCTTCGGCGATCCCGGCCTGGTCGAGCGCGATCACGTCCATATAGCCCTCGACCACGATCAGCCGCCGGGCGGTGCGGCTGGCGGGGCCGGCGCGGTCGAGGTTGTAGAGCGTCCGGCCCTTGTCGAAGAGGTCGGTGTCCGGGGAGTTCAGATATTTCGGGTCGCCCTCGCCGAGGATCCGCCCGCCGAACGCGATGACGCGGCCGCGCGGGTCGCGGATCGGGAACATGAGGCGGCCGCGGAAGCGGTCGTAGGTCGCGCCCTCGTCGGGCTTGATCAGCATCCCGGTCTCGACCAGCCGATCCTCGCCGAGCTGGGCGAGCGACTGCTTGAGCCGAGCCCGGCCGTCGGGCGCAAAGCCGAGGCCGAATCGCGCGATCGTCTGGGCGGTGACGCCGCGGCGCTGGAGATAGTCCCGCGCGACACCCCCCTCGGCACCCTTGAGCTGGTCGGCGAACCAGGTCTGCACTTCGGCCATGACGTCGGTCAGCGAGGCGGTGCGCTCGGCGCGCTCCCGGGCCTTGGGATCGGGCGCGGGCACCTCGAGCCCGGCCTTGCCCGCGAGCTCCTTGACCGCGTCCATGAACGGCATCCCGCGATGGTCGGTGAGGAAGCGGATCGCGTCGCCGTGCGCGCCGCAGCCGAAGCAATGGTAGAAGCCCTTGTCGTCGTTGACGGTGAAGCTCGGCGTCTTCTCGTTGTGGAACGGGCAGCAGGACTTCCACTCGCGCCCGGCGCGGATCAGCTTGACCGACGGCGCGATGACCGCGCTGAGCACAGTCCGGGCGCGCAATTCGTCGAGCCATTGCGGAGAGAGGGTCACCAAACGACCCTATGCCCGAATCGTCGTCCCGCAAGACGCGGGTGGGGACTTATCCACAGACTCGGGAACGTGAGGCACATCAAGCGAGTCGGCCGATGCCGCTGTGTGAAAATTTAACGCCGGCCGCAGCGGCTTGATTTCCAACGATTCATTCCGTGCGTGGAATAAGGGCGATTGCCGTTAATCTGTCATCGTTCCGACACACAGCGGCACCCGACCGCTGAGCGGAATGACCAAGGAGGGGGTTATATGCTGAACAAGATCGGCGGGCTTGCCCGCGCTCTCTACATTCTGCTCGCGATCGTTGCCGGGTTCGTGACCCTCGGCGCGATGGATGTGGCGTTGGTGCTGGTCGTACTCGGCCTGATCGCCGGCATCTCGATGCCCAAGGAAAGGCTGGTGCTCGCTGGTGTCGCCGTGGTCTGCCTACCGCTGGTCGGCGTCGCGCTCGGCCATATCCCGACGATCGGCGACAAGCTGACCGCCGTGGCCGGCAACCTCCAGTTGGGCGTCGCCGGGGCCTTTGCCACCGCGCTTGCCATGATGCTGTACACATTGGTCATGGAAGGACTGATGGGACTGACTGGCGGCGCAACTGCCGGCAAGGCGGCTCACGCCACGCACTAGGTTTTAAACCAGCTCCGGGCTCCGCCGTTGTGCCGCGGCGGGGCCCTTTTTGTGGCTTCGGCTCAGGCCTTAAGAGAGCGCGGCCTTGACCAGGCCGCTGGCCCGCGCCGGCTCGATCGCGCCGCCAAGGCGCTCCTTCACCAGTGCCATCACCCGGCCCATGTCCTTCATCGAGCTGGCGCCGGTCTCGGCGATGATCGCGCCGATCGCCGCGGACGCCTCGGCGTCGCTGATCTGCGCCGGCAGGAAGCGCTCGATCACCGCGATCTCCGCTTCCTCGGCCGAAGCGCGGTCGTCGCGGCCGTTCTTGCGGTAGATGTCGGCGGATTCGCGGCGCTGCTTGACCATTTTCTGCAGCACTTCGGTGACCAGCGCGTCGTCGTCGGACGGAGCGCCGCCGGTCCGCGCCTCGATGTCGCGGTTCTTGATCGCCGCCTGGACCAGGCGGAGCGTGCCCGTCGTGTCCCTGTCGCCACTCTTCATCGCCGCGATGGTCGCGGCCTTGATGTCGTCCCGGATCATGGGCCACGCCCTAGCGTCGCATTTTCACGCTGACCAGCGTTGACCCTGCGCGCCAAACCGCATAGCGGCGGCGTCTTAGCGACATCGCTGGCAAGAACCCCGAACGGAAGGCTTTTCCCGCCCATGGCCGACGCACATCCCACGCGCGCTCCACAACCGGAGGGTGCGACGGGAGTCGTGGTGTTCGCCGACGGTCGGACGGTGTGGGGCCAGGGCTTCGGCGCGGAAGGGCAGGCGGTCGGCGAATTGTGCTTCAACACCGCGATGACCGGTTACCAGGAGGTGATGACCGACCCCTCCTATGCGAGCCAGGTGATCGCCTTCACCTTCCCTCACATCGGCAATGTCGGGGCCAATGACGAGGACGTCGAGGCGGGCGAGGCGCATGCGCTCGGCTGCCTGGTGCGCGAGGTGGTGACCGAGCCCTCCAACTACCGCGCCAACCAGGGCTTCGCCGACTGGATGAAGAAATGGGGGCGGATCGGCATCGCCGGGGTC
>DASRAY010000060.1:0-12436 GCA_035637935.1 Sphingomicrobium sp. | reverse complement strand
GCGCAGCGGCTGCTTCTTCGCGTTGAGGAAGTTGGTCGGCTTCGATTTCTCCCACACGATCTTATATTTGAACCAGTCCTCGTTCGACAGGATCAGCTTCGCGGTAAACACGCCCTGCGCGGTCAGCACGACCACGCCGTTCGGCGTCAGCACCCGTCGATACTCGTCCCACAGCCGTTCGAGGTCGATGACCGAATCCCATCGATTCTGCGTCGTCCCATAGGGCAGGTCGCTCAGCACCAAATGCACCGAGCGGTCGGGGATCGCCCGCATCAGCTCGAGGCAGTCGCCTTCGAACAGGGTGTTTTCGACGCCGTTCCGAACCGGCGCGCCTTCGGCCCCGGTTTCCCGGAGGGCCACCTCCGGGAAGGGCAAGCGCTGCGCAATGTCATGCATCCCTTGGTCGCCTTCATGAAATTCGACCCTCGCCCTCGTTCTACGTGATTCGCCAGGAATGGAAACGGCGGCGGTCATCGGCGAGCTGCGGCTGATCCGGGACGAGCCATCCCCCGACTGCTCCTGTCGGCGGGCGCAAACGGGAGTTGACACGCCACCGGATAGTACATAGGATAGTATGTACTATAAAGGAGGACATCCGGTGGCCAAATATGATCGACTCGCGAAACATCTTTCCGGATTGGATCGCTCGCGCAAGCACACGTTGCCGTTCGAGCGCATTGAAGCCATTTTGGGCTTTCCGCTTCCGCGCAGCGCCAAGACCTATCAAGCCTGGTGGGCGAACCAGAAGAACGGGCGGCACGTTCAGGCGAACGCTTGGCTGGATGAGGGCTGGGTCACCGAAGACCTCGCGTTGAACAGTCGCTCGGTGACCTTTGCCGCCTCGGGTACGCCGCGCGCGCCGCGCTCGATAATCAAGCCCGGTTTTTCGATCGATGCGGCCAAACGCGGTTTGGCGATTCATTACGGCGTTCGACCGGACCAGGTCGACATCACCATCCGGGCGTAGGCCGTGGCTGGCGCCGGCGGACGCGGCAACTCGGGCGGGCTAGCGCTCGCTCCTCGCGGCGGCGCGGAACAGGGCCCCCGACGCCAGCCACAGCAGCGCCAGGACACCGCAAGTCAGCAGGAACTTCGCCGACTCTCCCGGCACCCTTTGGGTGACCGGCGCCGTCGCGATCAGCGCCCCGACCGCCGCCTGCATCACCGCCACCCCGGCCATGGTCCGGGCCATGCCCGCGGCCTTGAACCCGGCGGCGAACCAGCCGACCGCGACCGCCAGGATGACCATGAAGAAGCCCATGCCGTTGCCGTCGTCGCGAACGATCGTGACCCACACCGACAGCAGCGCGGTCACGGCGGCGACCGCGACCCCCGCGCGATAGGTCCGGCTTGCTGCTGCTCGTTCTGTCATCGATCCGATCACCTGCTGCCTCCGGCCGTGATTGCGCCCTTATCATGAGGCCCGCCACGATGAGCGGCATGAGCCCGGCGTGAGGAAGGGCTGAATAACGTCGCGCGATGGCCGCACCGCGATGCTCGCGAAGATTTTGCTGTCCTACAGCAGCCCAAATGTGATCCAAACTGATCGATGCGCCGCCCCGAGTCGCCGTCGCCATTCCGCCTCAGCCGCCGCGATCGTGATGCCGGGGCTTCCGACTTCCCCCGTAGTGTCCACTTTGTCCGGTTCCGAGCCCGTCTCGGGCGCCCGACTCGCGCGCGCGCGTTGAGGGCACAACTTTCACAACTTCCGCGGCTCAGCGCTGAGCCGGCGCCATGCTGAGCCCGCGCGACGTCGAGCGGATCTGGTTCGGCTGCGGCAATTTCGGCGGGATCGGGTCGTCGCCCGCCTTGCGCAGCGCCGGCGACGGCGAAGCGACCGCGCTGGAGCTGCTCGACCATGCCCGGCGCGTCGGGCTGCGCCGGTTCGACACCGCCAACAGCTACGGCGGCGGGGCGAGCGAAACCATTCTCGGCCAATGGCTTCGCGCGCAGGGCGCCGGCTTCCGTCAAGGCGCGCAGATTGCGACCAAGGTCGGCAATCCGCACGGCTGCCCGCCCGGGGAGACCCCGCTCGGCGCGGCCCAGATCGCCCACCATCTCGACGTATCGCTGACCCGCCTCGGGGTCGAGCGGATCGGCGTCTATTACATCCACGAATTCGACCGCGTGACGCCGCTCGACGAGACGCTCGGTGCGATGACCCGCGCGGTCGAGGCCGGCAAGATCGACCGCTTCGGCATCTCCAACGCGTCGCTGCCCGACGTGCGCGCGGTCCGCGAGCTCGCCGGCACCACCCTCGGCGCGCGCTTCGCTTATGTGCAGAACGAGTACAACCTGCTCGCCGCCGCGGATGCCGAAGAACTGATCCCCTACTGCGCCGGGCACAGCCTCCGCTACACCGCCTTCAGCCCGCTGGCCGGCGGGTTCCTGACCGGCAAGTACCGGCCCGGCGAACCGCCGCCATTGGGCAGCCGCTATGCCCATGCGCCGGAATTCGGCGCCGGCCATGCGAGCGAGCAGGGCTTCGCGGCAATCGCGCGGCTGCGGCAATCGGCGGAAGCCGATGGGATGACGATGGCGGAAGCCGCCTTGCGCTTCGTGCTCGACACACCCGGCCTCGACGGGCTGATCGTCGCCCCGCGCAGGATCGAGCATTTCGCAAGCTATGGCCTGGCGCCGCGATAGCCGTCGCCAACTATATTCCGGCCCGCGCGGAACGTCGTCCCCCGCGCTTCGCTAAGCATTTGGGCGGGCTAGTATTTCCCCAGGAGTCATTATGAACCAGAAGATCATCTCGGCCGTCTTCGACAGCCGCACGGAAGCCGAAGCCGCGATCGCCGAGCTGCGCAGCGCGGGCATCGACAGCGGCAAATTGTCCATCATCGGCCGGGATGAGGATGGCGCGGCCGTCACCGACCAGTCGGCCGAACCCGCCGAAAGCGGTATCGGCGATACCATCAAGGGCGCGCTCGGCGGGGCCGGCATCGGCGCCGTCCTCGGCGTCGCCGCTTTGGCCATTCCCGGAGTCGGCCCGCTCGCGGCGGCCGGAGCCATTGCCGCCTCGGCGGTCCCCGGGGCCGCAGTGGTCGGCGCGGGCGTCGGAGCAGCTGCCGGCGGAGTCGTCGGAATGCTCAAGGACCATGGCGTCAGCGACGAAGACGCCATTTACTACGAGGGCCGGATCCATGACGGCGGCAGCTTCGTCTCCGTCGATGCCGGCGACGGCACGACCTCGCCCGAGACGGTCCGCGAGATCCTGACGCGCAACGGCGGCCACAATTCGGCCCGGCCGCGGATGGCCCAGGCCCTGTAATCATCAACGCGAGGAGCGCTGCCGACCGGCGGCGCTCCTCAATCTCAAGGGATTCCCATGACTCGTTCCAATCCGAATGCCGAATGGTCGCGCCTGATGGCCGACGCGGCTCGCCTGTGGACCGACGCCGCGACGGTGATCGCGCTCCGCTCGTGGCGGCTGATGGCCGGCGGCCCCGCCGCCGAGCGCGAGCTTGAGCGGATGGTCAGCGAGAAGACGGCCGCCGGGGTCGAGCTCGTCGGCGCCCTCGCCCGCGGTCGGGCGACCAGCCCCGCGGCCGCGACTCGCACGACCCTGCGGGTCTACGGCAAGCGCGTCCGCGACAACCGCAGGCGACTCGGCTAGCCGGACCGCCGCTGCAGATAATCGGCCGCCGCAAGGTCCTGGGCGACATGGCCGAGCGACTTGTAGATGGTGACCTGATCGTCACGTTCGCGGCCCGCGATCCGCCCGGCGAGCACCTCGCCGATCTCCAGGACCGCATAGCTGTCGTCGATCGCTCCGGCGTCGCGCGCGGCGGCCAGCTCGGCGCCCTGGGCGAGCGCGCCGGGGCGGTAATCGGCGACGTAGCGCGCCCTCGCGACCAGCGCCGAGTCGATTTCGACCGGGCCAAGCATGCTCGAGCCGACGAGGTTGATGTGCGTCCCCGGCTTGACCCAATCGTCGAACAGCACCGGCTCGGGCGAGGAGGTGACGGTGCAGATCACGTCGGCGCGGCGCGCGGCTTCCGCGCCGTCGGCAATCGGCGTGATCGGCTGCCCGACGATGTCGCTCATTGCCTCGGCTAGCGCGCGCGCTTTGTCGGGCGAGCGCCCCCACAGCAGGATCTCGCGAAACGGCCGGACCAGCGGCAGCGCGCGCAAATGCGCTTCGGCCTGAACCCCACCGCCGAAGATCGCGAGCACCGCGGCGTCGCCCAGGGCCAGCGCGTCGGTCGCGGCCGCGGTCGCGCAGGCGGTGCGGATCCTGGTGATCGGCTCGGCGTCGGCGATGCAGCTGACCGCGCCGGTCACGCCGTCGAAGGCGACGACCACGCCCTGGTGCCGCGTCCGACCAGGCCGTTCGGGATCATGGAACACGCTGACCAGCTTGGCGCCGAAGGTCGACAGCGCGGAGAGATCGCCGGGCATGATCCCCCACATCTCGCCGTCGCCGACCGGCCAGATCTGCCGCAGCGGCTGCGGCCGCTCGCCGCTCGACAGCGCGATCATCGCCGCCCGCATCGCGTCGATGCAGCCGGGATAATCGAGCAGCGCCTCGACCTGCGCGGCATCGTAGAAGGCAATCGTCATCGCGAACCCTGTTCGCGCGACGGCCGGGCAAACGCAACCGCCGCCCGGTTGCCCGAGCGGCGGCTTCGCCTTTCCTCTCTCGCGTTACCTCAAGCCAGCTCGCGCTCCTGCTCCTCGACCATCGCCTCCGGCAGGCCGGCGTCGGGGTCGACCGGCTCGGCCCTGCCGGCGGCGACCTCGCGCTCGCGCTTGTCGAAGAAGGCCGCGCGGCTCAGCCGGTGCTTGAGCGAGGCCGAGGGGTTGGCCGGCGACGGCCCGCGATGGGCGCGTTCGACCCAGCTCTCGCCCGGGCAGCGGTCCGAACCGTCGTCCGACGGCTGGTCGCACGGCCGGGCATTATCCCAGCCAAAGGCCGAAGCCTCGGCTTCCGGCTGCTCATGCTGGAACATTGGCTCGTCGAACAAAGGATCGCGCGCCGCGACGGCATTGTCCTGCCATTCGGCCGCCTCGCGCTCTTCACGCCGTTTCCGGCGCGACCGCGAGATGGCGAAGGCGGCGGCGCCGAGCGCGACGATCGCGGCCGCTCCGCCGCCAAGCTCGAGCGTGCGCTCGTCGACCCCGCCGATTCCGGACTTGGCCGGAGGTTTGGCTGGCGAAGCGGCTTTTTCTCCGCTCACCGCCGGACTCTTCGACAGATCGATGATCGGCTTGGGGGCCGCCGCATAGGTTGGGGAAAGCGCCAAGGCCGCGGCAATCGCGGCAGCGCCGGCTCGTGCACGAAGCATGTGGGTGGTACGCATCATACCGAAACAACGGTCGGCCGAAGCTCCGGTCGCCCGATTATCGGCCGTTCGGGCCCAAGGATGGACGAACCGACCAGCCCGTTCACCGCGCCGAAATGTTCCGTCCCCCGCCGCAACCGGGCGCGAGTCCGTCGCTACCGGGCCGCTGAATCCGGGCCGTCGGTCGAACCGGCCTGTCCGCCCGCCAGATAATCATGGAGACCTGGCCGGGAGAGGGATAAGATGTGTCCGCCGTCCATGGGAGACGACCAGTAGTCAATCGCCGCGCCTTGGTCCTCGCATTCGGCCTGCTGGCCGCGTCCGTAGCGAACGATTCGACCGCCGCCCGGTCCGCCGAGCCGCCGCGGATCGGCAGGCCCCGGCCGGCGCCGCCGACTCCGCCGGACATCCCGCCGCTGCCGCCGGCCTATTACGACCCGACGCTCGCGGTAGGCGGCGAAGACGTGAAGGCGCGCAAGGTCGAGAGCCGGTTGAGCGTCGAGGTCCAGGTCAACGGGCGCGGACCCTACAGATTCATCGTCGACAGCGGCGCCGACACCTCGGCGGTCGGCCTCAACATCGCGCGCAACCTGCAGCTGCCGCTCGGCACGCCGGTGATCCTCAACGGCATGACCGCGCGCAACATCGTCGACCGGGTCAAGGTCGATGAGCTGACCGTCGGACCGAGTACCATCCGCAACCTCGAGCTTCCGGCGCTGCGCGAATTCGACCTCGGCGGCGACGGGATGATCGGGATCGACGCGCTGGTCCGCCAGCGGCTGATGATGGATTTCGAGAAAAAGCTGATCAAGGTCGAGGACGCCCGCATCCCCGAGGTGTTCCTGCCCGGAGCGATCATCATCACCGCCCGGCGCCAGCGCGGCCAGCTGATCCTGACCCACGTCACCGCCGCCGGGCTGCCGCTGGATGCGATCATCGACACCGGGTCCGAGATCACCATCGGCAACCTCGCGCTGCGCAACAAGCTGATCCGCGGCAACAGCCGCAAGTTCCAGACGGTCAAGGTGACCGGGGTCACCGGCGCGACCATGGACATCCAGCTGGCGACGATCGGTGAGCTCAAGCTTGGCCCGGTGACCCTGCGCAACGTGCCCATGGCATTCGCCGACGTGCCCCCGTTCAAGATGTTCGGGCTGGCCGAGGAGCCCGCGCTGATGCTCGGCACCGACATCCTCGAGACGTTCCAGCGGGTGTCGCTCGACTTCCGCGCGCGCAAGGTCCGCTTCCAGCTCCGCCGCTGCTCGGCCTCGGTGACCATCGCCACCGTCCCCGAAAACATCACCCGCCTGTCCACCAACGAGATCGAGGTGTGCCGGACCTAGGGCGTGGGCCGCGCCTCCTGCGGCGCGGCCCTGTCCGTTCAGCAGGCGCAATTCTTGCAGGTGCAGGGCTTGCACGCGCAGCCGCGGGTTGCGGCGAGCCTGGCGGCCTGGGTCTGCAATTCGGTCTCGGTGGTCATCGTCTGGAACTCCATCGTGCAAAGGCGTTGATTCGCCCTCGGTGAAATCCCTATGGCGTCCGTACCGCGGTACGGAATCAAGGGAGAAATTGCGAATGTATGCGCGCGACGTTCCGGAGGGTCAGATCTTCTATCACGGGACCAAGGCCGACCTGCAGGTCGGCGCCCTGCTCTCGCCAGGCTTTGGCAGCAATTTCGTCGAGCGCGAGCTCAAACACATTTATTTCAGCGCCACGCTCGAAGCGGCGACCTGGGGCGCCGAGCTGGCCGCCGGTGAGGGGCGCGGGCGAATCTACGTCGTCGAGCCGACCGGCGCATTCGAGGACGATCCGAACCTCACCGACAAGAAGTTCCCCGGCAACGTCACCGCCTCCTACCGCTCGCTCGCGCCGCTGCGCGTGATCGGTGAGGTCGAGGCTTGGGTCGGCCACACGCCCGAACAGCTCCAGGCGATGCGCGACGGGCTGGCGCGCCTCAATGCCGAGGGCAAGGCGGTGATCCATGATTGAGCGGGGCCGCGACACGATCGGCGGCCTGGCGCGCGCCGCCGGGGTCGGGGTCGAGACCGTCCGTTACTACCAGCGGCGCGGGCTGCTGCCCGAGCCGGCCCGGCCGCCGGGGGAGATTCGGCGCTACGGCGAGGCAGAAGCGAAGCGCCTCAAGTTCATCCGCTCGGCCCAGGCGGCCGGCTTTACCTTGAGAGAGATCGGCGAGCTGCTGATGCTCGATGCGGCTGACGACCGCGCCCGGGCCCGAGCGCTCGCCCAGGCGCGGGTCATCGCCCTCGATGAGAAAATCAGCGAGCTTAGCCGGGCCCGCGACGCGCTCGCCGCGCTCGCCACCGCCTGCGCGAGCAGGCGCGGCGGCGCCTGCCCGATCCTGACCGCGTTCGACGCCAGGTAGCCCGCCACTGGGGCTCGGCCATTCGCGCGAGCAGTCCGGGCGATGCGCGACGGCCTGGCGCGGCTCGATGCTGAGGGCAAAGCGACGATCGACGAGTGAGGGACGCCGAACGCGTCGTTTCGCTCGCGTTCACTTAGGTTGAGGCGAGCTGAATCGCGGGTTCAGCGGAGCCACACGAAACCGGCCTTACCGTTCATGCATCAATCGCACACTTGAAGGAGATTGAGACATGAAACGCACTCTGATCCTCGGCCTTGCCGGAGCCGCGGCGACGCTCGTCGCGGTGGCCCCGGCCAGCGCGCAGTTCGGACGCTGGACCGAGCGCGGCTGGCGTACCGTCGCCTACACCCGAGTCGACGGCCGCGACACCGACACGATCCGCCTGCGCGGCCCGGTCCGCGAGCGCGCGATCCGCGTCTGCGCCATTAACCAGCCGCTCAACCTGCGCGATTTCGACATCCGCTACGCGAACGGTCAACGGCAGGACGTGAACACCCGGGCGGTAATTCGCGCCGGTACCTGCACCCGCGCCGTCGACCTGCGCGGCGGCCGACGCGACATCGCCGCGGTGCGCCTCAAATATGCGCCGATCTTGCGCGGCTGGCAGCGGCCTTACGTCCGCATCCAGGTGCGCTGACCGCGTAAGCGACGGGCGGGTCGTCACGGCCCGCCCGTTTCTTTCCGCCGTTGGTCGAACGGCGCTATCACTTTCAAAACATTTCACTATCCTGTGCCCGCGTCGATCGTAGGGGGTAGCTGTGATGATCGCCGGACTTGCGTTGTTCGTGGCTTCGGCGTCGTTCGGGGAGCCGGCCACCTCGGCTCCGCCGCAACTCCAGGACAGCGGCTCGGACGCAATCGTCGTCCAGGGCGTCCGGCCGTCGAAGAAGCAAATCCGCGACTTCGTCCGGGCGCTGACCGACGTCCCCTCGCTCGGCCAGATCAGCCGTTTCCGCTTGCCCGTCTGCCCGGCGGCGATCGGGCTCGCGCCGCTCCAGAACGCGCGGGTTGCCGAACGCATGCGTCAGGTCGCGGGGGCGGCCAAGGTGCCGGTCGCGCCGGCCAGATGCACGCCCAACGCCTTCGTCATCGTCGCCGCCGACAAGGGCGAGGCGATCTCCGAGCTCAACCGGCTGTTTCCTGCCTATTTCTCGCAAATGTCGGACCGCGAGGTGCGCCAGCTGGCCGCCGGCGACGGACCCGCGGCAGCATGGCAGGTCACGACCTTGATGACCGCCGACGGCGAGCTCGCGGCCAAGACGATCGGCGCGGATTATTACACCGTCAAAGGCACCATCTCACCGTCGCGGATCAAGGCCGCCTCGACGCCGACGTTCCTGGCCTCGGTGGTGGTGATCGACATCAAGTCCGCCGCCGGACTGACGCTCACCCAGCTCGCCGACTATGCGGCGATGCGCACCTTCGCCGACATCGCGCCCGAGCGCGTGGCCAAGGTCGGCGTGCCGAGCATCCTCGGCGTGCTCGGACAACCCGACGACCGGCCCCTCCCGGTGACTTTGACCCACTGGGACCTCGGCTTCCTGAAGTCGCTCTACGCCACCGACAATGCCTATCTCGCGACCTACCAGCGCGGCGACATGGAGCGGGTGCTGAAAAAGGAGGTCGAGCAGGCCGGGCGCGAGGACAAGCGATAGGCGCAATCCGCGACGAACGCCCGCCGCCGCCAACTATTTGTTCACTTCTCGCGCCGCACAACAGGGCGGGAGCGAGACTCGCATGGCTCAAGCGGCTGAATTCCAACCCGACCGTCGGCGCGCCGCGCGCGCCGCGCTGCGCCTCAACGCGACGATGCGCGACGGCAGCAAGAGCCGGTCAAAAGCGCGTGTCATCGACATTTCGACCCACGGGTGCCGGATCGAATGCACCACGACGGTCGCCGACGACAGCTGGATCTGGCTCAGCATCGCCGGGCTCGAAACGCAATATTGCCGGGTGGTGTGGCACTGCCAGGAATATCTCGGACTGGAGTTCGCCAAGCCGCTGGCCGAGCCGGTGTTCGACAAGCTGATTCAGGAACATGAGCAGCTGCCCGAGAGCGCGATCAAGGACCTGCGCAAGATCGCCAGCCGGACCCATTGGCTGGCGCGGCAGGCGAGCGACGACGACATCGCCATCCTCGCCGACTTGTCGCGGCAATGCGCGGTCGATGCGGTGGTCGAGGGGCTCCGGCTCGGCGAAGCGCCGAAAAAGCGCTGACCTAAGTTACGACGACGGCGCGTCCCCGGTGAGGATCGGTCCGATCCCGCCGGCGGCTTCGATCTGCTCGGCCAGCGAGCCGCGCGGCAGTTCGTTGTCGAGCGCCCACGCCAGCACCGCTTCGAGCTGGCGGATCGTCGCCTCGTCGCACATGCCGTTGAAGGCGAGCTTGACCACCGGGCGCATCGGCGAGCGCAGCTGGATCTTCAGGCCCTCGGCCTCGACCAGGCGCAGATAATCCTCCGGCGCCTCCTCGGCATCGAGCGCGAAGTCGTAGGCGGCACTGAGGCCTTCGTAGAGCGCGACATTGGCTTTGAGCTTGGCTTGCCGGGCCTCGTCGGCCTTGGCCCGGACGTCTGCGAGTTTGGTCTGCAAGGATCCCTCCACTGATGGCGCGGATTGGTGTGCTGCCGGTTCGGCCGGCTCGGGGGCGGCAGGTTCGTCGGTGGCTTGTTCCGCGGCGGATTCCGCGGGCGCTTCCGGCTCCTGGCTCAGCTCCGCAACCGGCTCGTTCTCCGGCTCGGCCGCCGGCTCCGGCGCCGCCGCTGCCTCCGCGGGCGGCTCTTCGACCGTCCACGGCGACGGTTCCTCGGTTGCCTCCATCGGCGCCTGGTCGTCGGGCGCGCCCGGAATGATCGGATCGACTTTGTAGCCGTGGCCGTAGAAGCCGGTCAGCCCGACGAGATTGTCGAGCAATTTGGAGAAGCCGGGCCGGCTCCTGGCGGGAGCGTCCTCGGTCTCGTCGATCGGCGCCTCCTCGCCGCTGTGCTCGGCTGCTTCGGCCGGCGGAGCTTTCGCGTCCGCTACGACCGGAGGAATCTCGGCATCGTCAGGAGTGGCCCCAGTCTCTTCCGGCAGGTCGAGCGCGACCGGTTGCTCGAGCTCTTCGGCGGCCGGCTCCTCGGGTGCCGGGTCGGCCGCGGCCTCCGCGGCTTGCTCGGCGACCGACTCCTCCCCTGCTTCCGGCTCAGTCGGTTCCTCGGCTTCCTCGGAGACGGGTTCATCGGCGGGTGCCTCGGCGACGGGTTCCTCGGCGACGGGTTCCTCGGCGACGGGTTCCTCGGCGGGTTGCGCTTCAACCGGTTCCGTTGACTCGTCGGCGACTGGCTCCGCCGCCTTCGCTTTCTTGGGTGCGGCCTTGGCCGTCTCGGCCGCATCGGCGGGAACGACGTCCAGGCTGACCAGCCCGTAGACATAATCGACCCAGGCGCCGCCGGCGCTCAGCGGCAGCAGCGTCACCCAACAGCGAGTCGACCGCTCCAGCGTCCTAAATTCGTCCTCAAAGGCGAGGAAATCGCGCGAGATGGCGACGATCGGCAGCTTCTTGGCGATGCTGGCGAGGACCGACGGCGTAGCGGCGTCGATGATCCGCTCCGGGCGGCCCTCGTCGCGCAGCGCTTCGCCGACGTGCCGGATCTCCGCGTCGTGGCCGCCGCTGATCAGCTCGAGGAGCACGCTGTTCGGCCCGGCGTCGGAGATTTCCAGCGGGTCGAGATCGTGCAGCGGCGGGAATTCCTTGTCGCCGCGGATCGACAGCCAGTAATTCAGCACGCTCGCGTGCTTGCGCCGCTCCGACGGATCGATGGTCTTGAACGCGCTCAGCAGGGCTTCAGCCGAGACCTGTTCGGCCGCCTGCATGCCTGAATCGGGCGCTCCCATCCCCGTCTCCGCTCGCTTGTCCCGCCACGGTTCTGCGCCCGCGAATCTTAGGAAAGGATAAATTTGCCAAAGCCTGGACGCCGAGGTTCGAAAAGGCGCCGAGGGGTCTATAACCGTCGTATGGCGTCATTACCGGCCGAAGGCGGCTGCCTGTGCGGAGCGATCCGCTATCGGGTCTCGGGCGACCCGGTGGCGACCACCCTGTGCCACTGCCGCTCCTGCCGCCGCGCGACGGGCGGCACCAACGTCGCCTGGGCGGTGTTCGACCATGGCGATTTCAAATGGCTGACGGGATATCCGGCGGCTTATTCCTCCTCGCCCGGCCTCGAATGGCTGTTCTGCCGGGGATGCGGGACGCTGGTCGGCTATCGCCGGGCTTCGCGGCCGGACCATATGGATGTCACCGTCGGCTCGCTCGACGAGCCGGACCTTTTCCCGCCGTCGGTCGAAATCTGGCTTGATCACAGGATCGGCTGGGAACCGCTCGACCCGAAGCTGCCGAAGCGGCCGCGGAGCAGTCTCAACGCTCCAGAGGATGACTGACGCTAGTGCGCGGCGAAGGCTGATCGCGCCGCGGCGACGATGACTCGGGTCCGGTTGCGCGGTGCTCCCGGGACATAGGGATAGCCGTGAATCCAGAAGCCGCCGTAGCCGAAGGTCAGCATCGGCGAGAATTCGGGCCGGCGATCGGTGGTGAACGGCGCCCCGCCGGTGTCGTCGAGCACGTAATAGCGCTCGCCGAGCCGGACGATCAGCACGGTGATCGGCCCATCGACCTTGTCGCGTCCCATGGTCAGATAGAGGTCGCGGGTCGGGAAGCCGAGCGCGCGCAGCGCCTGCATCTTGACGATCGCGCGATCCTCCTCGTCGCCGTAGCCGTGCTGGAGGG
>DASRAY010000059.1:0-11895 GCA_035637935.1 Sphingomicrobium sp. | reverse complement strand
GTTCCGCGAGGCGATGGACCGGATCGGGCTCGAAAGCCCGCGCTCGGCGATCGCCCACAGTTTCGAGGAGGCGCTGGCCGCGCTCGAGACGGTCGGGCTGCCGGCCATCATCCGCCCCAGCTTCACGCTTGGCGGGACGGGCGGGGGAATCGCCTACAACCGCGACGAGTTCGAGGCGATTGTCCGCGGCGGGATCGAGGCCAGTCCGACCGACGAGGTGCTCATCGAGGAATCGGTGCTCGGCTGGAAGGAATATGAGATGGAGGTGGTGCGCGACCGCGCCGACAACGCCATCATCATCTGCTCGATCGAGAATATCGACCCGATGGGGGTCCACACCGGGGATTCGATCACCGTCGCCCCGGCGCTGACCCTGACCGACAAGGAATATCAAAGGATGCGCTCGGCATCGATTGCCGTGCTGCGCGAAATCGGCGTCGAAACCGGGGGTTCGAACGTCCAGTTCGCGATCGATCCCAGGACCGGGCGGATGGTGGTGATCGAGATGAACCCGCGCGTGTCGCGCTCGTCGGCGCTGGCGTCGAAGGCGACCGGCTTCCCGATCGCCAAGGTCGCGGCCCGGCTCGCGGTCGGCTACACGCTCGACGAGATCGCCAACGACATCACCGGCGGCGCAACCCCGGCGAGCTTCGAGCCGACCATCGACTATGTCGTGACCAAGGTGCCGCGCTTCGCGTTCGAGAAATTCAAGGGCGCCGACGCCCTCCTGACCACTTCGATGAAGTCGGTCGGCGAGGTGATGGCGATCGGCCGCTCGTTCCACGAAAGCCTGCAGAAGGCGCTGCGCGGGCTCGAGACCGGGCTCACCGGCCTCGACCGGGTGCGCGAGCTCGAGGCGGCCGACCCGGCGCAGATCGAGAGCGTGCTGGCGCGCCCGACCCCCGACCGGCTGCTGGTCGCCGCCGAAGCGCTGCGCCAGGGCTTCACGGTCGAGCGGATCAACGCCATCGCCCACTTCGACCCATGGTTCCTCGAGCGCTTAAAGGAGATTGTCGAGGCCGAGGAGGAAGTGCGGCTGAAGGGCCTGCCGAGCGACGCCGCTGGGATGCGGCGCCTCAAGGCCATGGGCTTCGCCGACGTGCGCCTGGCCCAGCTGTCGCTGCGCTCGGCCGGCATGGAGCGCGGGATGAGCGAGGCGGTCGCGGCCGGCGGCTCGGGCGTGGTCCACAGCGCGATCCGGGCGATGACCGGCGGGGTGACCGAGGTCGAGGTGCGCGAGCATCGCCTGAAGCTCGGCGTCCGCCCGGTGTTCAAGCGCATCGACAGCTGCGCGGCCGAGTTCGACGCCGCCACGCCCTACCTCTACTCGACCTATGAAGCGCCGTTGTTCGGCGAGCCTGAGGACGAGGCCGCGGTCGAAGCGAAGCGCAAGGTGATCATCCTCGGCGGCGGGCCGAACCGGATCGGGCAGGGGATCGAGTTCGACTATTGCTGCTGCCACGCCGCCTTCGCGCTGCGCGACGCCGGGCTGCAGACGATCATGGTCAACTGCAACCCGGAAACGGTGTCGACCGACCCCGACACCTCCGACCGGCTCTATTTCGAGCCGCTGACCGGCGAGGACGTGCTCGAGATCGTCCGGCGCGAGGCCGCTGAGGGCGAATTGCTGGGCGTGATCGTCCAGCTCGGGGGGCAAACGCCGTTGAAGCTGGCGGCGGAGTTGCAGGCCGCCGGAGTGCCCATCCTCGGCACTTCCCCCGACAGCATCGACCTCGCCGAGGACCGCGAGCGCTTCGCGGCCTTGGTCCAGCGGCTCGGCCTCAAGCAGCCCGCCAACGGCATCGCGCGCAGCCGCGACGAGGCGCTGCGGGTCGCGACACGGATCGGCTATCCGGTGCTGCTGCGCCCGTCCTACGTCCTCGGCGGGCGGGGGATGGAGGTGGTCGAGGGACCGCAGCAGCTCGATCATTATATCGCCACCGCGGTCGCGGTATCGGGGACGAGCCCGGTGCTGATCGACCGCTATCTGCGCGACGCGATCGAGGTCGACGTCGATGCGATCTCCGACGGGACTGACGTCAAGGTGGCTGGAGTCCTCCAGCATATCGAGGAGGCGGGGGTCCATTCGGGCGACAGCGCCTGCTCGATCCCGCCCTACAGCCTCGGCGACGACACGGTGGGCGAGATCGAGCGCCAGACCCGGGAGCTGGCTCTCGCGCTCAAGGTCAAGGGGCTGATGAACGTCCAGTTCGCGGTCAAGGAGGGCGAGGTCTATCTGATCGAGGTCAACCCGCGCGCCAGCCGCACCGTGCCGTTCGTCGCCAAGGCGATCGGCCGGCCGGTCGCCAAGATCGCCGCCCGGGTGATGGCGGGGGAAGCGCTCGCCGGCTTCGGCGAGATCGCGCGGCCGCTCGACTATGTCGCGGTCAAGGAATCGGTGTTCCCCTTCGCACGCTTCCCGGGGACCGACCCGGTACTCGGACCGGAGATGAAGAGCACCGGAGAAGTCATGGGAATCGATAGGGATTTCCACATCGCTTTCGCCAAGGCCTTGATCGGTGCCGGCATGCACCTGCCGCAATCGGGCACGGCGTTCGTGTCGGTCAAGGACGCCGACAAGGACAATATCGTGCCGGCAGCCCAGAAACTGGTCGAGCTCGGCTTCAGGATCATCGCGACCGGCGGGACGGCCGACCATCTGGCGTCGCGGGGCATCGCGGTCGAGCGGGTCAACAAGGTCGCGCAGGGGCGGCCGCACATCGTCGACCGGCTGACCGACGGCGCGGTGGCGCTGGTGTTCAACACCACCGAAGGGTGGCAGTCGCTGAAGGACAGCCATTCGATCCGCACCACGGCGCTGATTAAGAAGGTGCCCTATTTCACCACCGCGGCGGCGAGCCTGGCGGCGGCGCAGTCGATCGAGGCGCTGCGCGGCCACGCGCTTGAAGTCGCGTCGCTCCAGTCCTATTATTCCGCTTCCTAGGAAATTAGCTCCCACCCCAGCTTTGCAGCGATCGCGACGCCGATGCCGGCGCGCCGGGGCGGGATTTTGAGAGGGTTTTTAAGATGGCGAGTGCCGACAAGGTGCCGATGCTGGAGGAAGGCCACCGCAAGCTCAACGACGAGCTGCGGCGGCTGCGCGTCGAGGAGCGCCCCGCGATCGTCGAGGCGATCGAGGCGGCGCGCGCGCACGGCGACCTTAGCGAGAACGCCGAATATCATGCGGCCAAGGAGCGCCAGGGCCAGGTCGAGGCGACCATCGCCGATCTCGAGGATCGCTTGAGCCGCGCCATGGTGATCGACCCGACGACCCTGTCGGGCGACAAGGTCGTGTTCGGCGCGACGGTCACGCTCACGGATGAGGACGACAAGAAGGTGAAATACCAGCTCGTCGGCCAGGCCGAGGCGGACGCCAAGGACGGGCGGATCAGTTACAATTCGCCGCTCGGCCGGGCCCTGATCGGGCGCCAGAAGGGCGACGAGGTCGAGGTCTCGACCCCGTCGGGCGACCGCTATTACGAGATCAAGAAGATCGAGTTCATCTAGAAGCGCGGATCGAGCCGGACTCGCTCGATTTCCTTGCGCACCAAGCGGGTGACGATGACGTTGGCCGAGATGGTGTAGACGACGAAGGCGAGATAGACGACGCTCAGCACTGTGCCGGTGGCCTCGGGCAGGCCGGCGTCGCGGCTGGCCAGCACCGACCAGCGGTAGATCACCCAGATGCCGACGACGAGGAAGATCGCGCGGCTTTCGCCGAGGCGGATCAGCAGCTGGTTCCAGTGCCACCACAGGCCGCCAAGCCAGCTCTTTTTCATCTTGGTCGCGGCGAGCAGCGACAGAGCGTCGACGTCGGTCGGGGCCTGGCTGAGCGCGCCGAGCGCCAGCCGCAGCGCCTCGTCGGTGTCGTGCCGCGCCAGGCTCAGCCGGCCGAGCAGGATCAGCCCGTCGGCATTGTCGGGGTTGATGCTCAGCACCGCTCGGCCGGCCGCCTCGACTCCGGCCATGTCGCCCCGCTCGAGAGCGGCATTGCCTGACTCGGCGAGGACCTCGGCGCTGCCCGGCGCCAGCTCGAGCGCCCGGGCGAGGCTCGCGGCGCTGCCGGGGCGATCGCCCTTCAGCCGCAGCAATTGCGCCCGAGTGAGGTGCGCCGCAGCATTGTCCGGGTCGAGCTCGATCGCGGCGTCGACCTCGGCCAGCGCCCGGCGGCGGTGCTGCTGGAGGTGTAGCGCCGAGGCGAGGGTCAGGCGATAGCGGCTGGCCAGCGGATCGAGGGCGATCGCGGCCCGCGCCTCATGCTCGGCGCCGGCGAGCCGGTTCTGCATCACCAGGCATTGGGCGAGACAATCGTGGGCCCGGGCATTTTCGGGATCGGCGGTCAGCACGTCGCGCAGCGGTTCGACCGCCGAGGCGAAATTGCCGGCGCGCATCAGGGCCTCGGCCCGGGTGAGCGCGCGATATTCGAAATTCACGTCGAATAGCCCCGAAGCTGCTCGAGATAGCGGCGGAGCTGGAAGGTCCGTTCCTGCGACACATAAGCGAACGCTGCCGAGACGAAGCCGATGCCGACCGCTCCGACGAACCAATAATGCGCCGGCGGCACGGCCAGGATCCCGGCGCGGACCACCCGGTCAAGGATTTCGAGCGACCCGAAATAGATCGGGAAGGGGGCGAGCGCGAGCAGGATCTCGCGGTTGCGGAACGGCCCGTTCAGGGCGATCGCGTTGAACACGATCAACAGGAAGCCCCACGGCTGGAAGAAGGTCGCGGCCAGGAACACAAGGGTCGGCGGCAGGGCGATCCGCGCCAGCGGGCTCGGCCGGGGCTCGTCAATCAGGCGGTAGCGGAACGGGTCGGTCACAGCCCGTTGGCTTTCAGGAAGGCAGCGACGTCGTCATACTGCCCGCCCGAGTTTGAATATTTCGCATAGTTGCGGGCGGTGGTCAGCCATTCGAGGGTCGTCGGCCGAACCTCGCGCTGGGCCTCGGCGAAATGCTCGGGCGAAACCGGATGCTCGGTTCCGCTGGCCAGCGATTCCTCGATTGCGAGGTCGACCGCGGTGTTGACCAGATTGACCAGGTCGGCGCCGGAAAAGCCGGCGGTGACCCCGGCGATTGCGTTGGCATCCACCTTGGGGTCGATCGGACGCCCGGCCATATGGATTTCGAGGATCCGGGCCCGCGCGGCGCGATCGGGCGGTGGGACGAACTGGACCCGGTCGAAGCGGCCCGGCCGGCGGAAGGCGGCGTCGACGCCCCACGGCATGTTGGTCGCGGCGAGGATCAGCACGCCTTCATTGTTGTCGGCGAAGCCGTCCATCTCGGCGAGGAAGGTCGAGACCAGGCTGACCTGGCTTTGGTGCGCGATCCCGCTGCGCGACCCGGCCAGCGCCTCCAGCTCGTCGAAGAACAAAACGGTCGGCGTGTCGCGCCGGGCGTCGGCGAAGATCGCCGCCAGCTTGCGCTCGGCTTCGCCCAGATATTTGTCGACCACGTCGACCACCGGCACGTTGACGAACCGCGCTTCGCACTCTCCGGCCGTGGCCCGGGCGAGCAGCGTCTTGCCGCAGCCCGGCGGCCCGAACAGCAGGACTCCGCCGCCGGCCTTGCGCCGATATTTGGCGAACAGCGACGGCTTCTTGAACGGCGTGACGATGCGGCGGGTGATCTGCTTCTTGACCTCGTCGAGGCCGCCGACGTCGTCGAAGCGGAGCGGGGAGGCGGTCTCGCCGAACATCGTTCGCGCAGCTTTGGCGTCGTCATCGGCCTGGCGCGCGCCCGACCGGATGCCGCGGGCGGCCGAGGCGAAGCCGATGACGTTCGAGCCGAGCTCGGGCGCGGCCGACTCCTTCGCCTCCTCGATCAGCTTCGCGACGTCGGGGGATTCGAGCAGCGGATTTTCGGCGACCAGCTTCAGGTAGCGCGCCTCGGCCTCGGCCAGCTGGCCCATGCCGATCATCGCCTCGGTCCGGACGGCGAGCAGTTCGGGTCGGTCGCCGGACAGCTCGACCGCGGCCTTCATGTCGCCCATATCGAGCGAGGCCCGGGCCATTTTCTCGCGCACCTCATCGCCGATCGTCTCGGCGGCCAGAGCCTCGTCGATGACCTTGCGGCGGTCGCTGTCGTCGCCGGCGAGATCGAAGGCCGAGCCGAGCAGGCGGGCGTCGCCGCATTCGCGGTAGGCCGTCAGCACCGCCTCGAGCGCAGGATTCCGGCTCACGGAGGTCAGCCTTCGGGTTGCGCCTGTTGGGGGCGCTTGATGCCCTCGCCGTCGGGCTCCAGCAGCCGATGGAGGTGGACGATGACATAGCGCATTTCGGCGTCGTCGACGGTGCGCTGGGCCTTGCCGCGCCATGCGTCCTCGGCCGCGGCATAGCTGTCGTAGACGCCGACGAGGTCGATCGTGTCGAGGTTGAAGTCGAGTCCGCGCGGATCCTTGACCCGTCCGCCGAACACCAGGTGAAGCTTGCTCATGTCCCTCCTGCTAGCAGGAAAATGAGACAGGAGTCAGCGCTGCTTCTTGACCGCGTCGACCGCCGCCTGGCCCGACGCTTTGGCAGCGTCGGTCACGCCCTGGAACAAGGAGCGGATGGTCTCTTCGCCCTTGTCGCGGCTGAGGCCGAGTTCGTTGAGCCGTTCGGTCCCGGTCTCCTTCGCCGCGTCGAACGCCGCCCGGGCCGCCTTGCGCACCCGGCGTGTGGCGGGACGGAGCGCCTTGGTCTCGGCCTGGGTGCGCGGCAGCAGCGAGGCGATCAGCGCCCCTGCGGCGATCCCGCCGGCAAGCGCGATCAGCGGCGCAGCCTCGAGCGCGCTCCCGGCCTTGCGGCCGGCGCCGGCGACGCTGCCGCGGGCGCGGTCATAGGCTTCGATGGCGCGCTCGCGAGCCGTGCCGCGCGAGCCCTCGCCGGTCAGCTGCTGGTCGGGGCTGGTCCGTGTCTCGGTCATTCGACTGTCTCCGTGTCCTTCTTCGTCCGTCTCGACGTTTTGGGTCGCTTCTTGGTTGCACGCTTCGTACCGAACCCGTGGGCGATCTTGCCGGCGAGGTCCATCAGCGGCGCGCGGGCGAGGAACAGGCTGATCGCAGCCACCACTCCGGTCGCCGCAAGCGGACGCGAGCGGACCGCGTCCACGGCATTCTCGGCGAGGTCGGCGCCCTTGTCCTTGGCGCCCTCCCACGCGTCCTTGGTCAGCTTCTTCGGGCTCAGCCGCTGCTGCAGCTGTTCGGCAGTGGCGAACAGGCGCGTCCGCGCCCGATCCGCCTCGATCCGCGCGGCGGCGATCTCGGGGCTGTCCGTCACAGGTCGCGCCTCAGGCGCTGATAGCCGTACCACCCGCAGCCGCCACCAACCGCAGCGAAGCCCAGCAGGCCCAGCACGCCGGCCGCGAGCGGCCCGACGAATTTCGCCAGGGCGATGACAATCCCCACCGCAAGCGCGGTGACCGCGGCGAGCATGAGAACGAAAGCGACGCCGAACAGAATCGACGGCACGATCAGCGCCTTGCCCTTGGCCGCCGCAATCGCTTTGGCGACATCCAGCTCGGCCCGGGCATAGGCCTTGGCTTCGTCGACGAGGTCGCGGACCAGGTCGCCGATCGGCCGTTCGCCCGGATCCGGGTCAGCGGGCTTGAGCATCAATCCCCATCGTCGTCGTCATCGCCCTTCGCGAGCCCGGTCTTGAGCAGCCGGGCGAGGACGAAGCCGACCACCGCCGCTCCGGCGAGCGCAATGCCCGGCGAGTTGCGGACGAAATTGCGCGTGTCCTCGATCAGCTCGTCGGGGTCCTTCTCGGCGATGGCGTTGGCCGCATCCTCGATCGCCGTGGCGGCGCGGCGGGCATAGTCGCCATATTCGGCGCCGAGCCGGTCCTCGATCCCGGGGGCGGTGTCGCCGACCAGCTTGGCGACGTTGCCGAGCGCTTCGGCCGACCGCTCGAGGCCCTGGCTGACCAGCCCGCGCGCCTTCTCGCCGGCCTGGCTCGAGAGATTCTCGGTGCCGCGGCGGATCTTGTCGGTGATCTTGCCGTCGCTTTGCCGCACCGCCGGTGCGTCGATCGTTGCCGTGTCGCCGGACGCGCCCTTGATCACTTTGTCGGTCCCTTCGGGCAATACGGCGCTCTTGTCGTCAGCCATAACTCGAGTCCTCCTTACGCCGACTCCAACCATGAGCCGGCGGCCTTCGTTCCGGCGCCACATTCCGAAAGTTGCACGCCTCGGCGCGACGCCTATTAGGGCCGAGAGCCGATATGGCTCGTTCCAGTTACGAAACAAGGTCATCGATGACGCAAATCGCTTCCGTCCGCGCGCGGCAGATCATCGACAGCCGAGGCAACCCCACGGTCGAGGTCGACGTCCGGCTCGACGACGGCAGCCTCGGCCGCGCCGCGGTGCCGTCGGGCGCCTCGACCGGAGCGCATGAGGCGGTCGAATTGCGCGACGGGGACAAGGGCCGTTGGGGCGGGAAGGGCGTCGAAAAAGCGGTCGCCAACGTCAACGGCGAGGTCGCCGGCGCGGTGATCGGGCGCGCGGCGGAGGACCAGCCCGGGCTCGACGCGGCGCTGGTCGCGCTCGACGGGACCGAGAACAAGGTCCGGCTCGGCGCCAATGCGATTCTCGGGGTCAGCCTGGCGACGGCCAAGGCGGCCGCGGCGGCCGGCGGAATGCCGCTCTACCGCTATGTCGGCGGGGCCGAGGCGAACCTGCTGCCGGTGCCGATGATGAACATCCTGAACGGCGGCGCGCATGCCGACAACGGCATCGACTTCCAGGAATTCATGGTGATGCCAGTCGGCGCTCCCAGCTTCGCCGAGGCGCTGCGTTGCGGGGCGGAGGTCTTCCATGCGCTGAAGGGGGCGCTTCACGGCGCCGGCCTGTCGACCGCGGTCGGCGACGAGGGCGGGTTCGCGCCGGCCATCCAGAACAGCCGCGAAGCCCTCGATTATATTGAGAAAGCCGTGGAGGCGGCCGGCTACCGGCTCGGCGACGACGTGCTGCTCGCGCTCGATTGCGCGGCGAGCGAATATTACAAGGACGGTGCCTATCGCATGATCGGCGAGGGCCAGGTGCTGTCGTCGGCCGAGAATGTCGCCTTCCTGGCCGAGCTGGCCGAAGCCTATCCGATCGCGTCGATCGAGGACGGCATGGCCGAGGACGATTGGGACGGCTGGGCCCTGCTGACCCGGACGCTCGGCGGGCGAGTCCAGCTGGTCGGCGACGATCTGTTCGTGACCAACGTCAGGCGGCTCGAGAAGGGTATTTCCGACGGCATCGCCAATTCGATCCTGATCAAGGTCAACCAGATCGGGACTTTGACGGAGACCATTGACGCCGTGCGCCTGGCCCAGAACAACGGCTACAGCGCGGTGATGTCGCACCGTTCGGGCGAGACCGAGGATTCGACCATCGCCGACCTCGCCGTCGCGCTTGGCTGCGGCCAGATCAAGACCGGCAGTCTCGCCCGCTCCGACCGCACCGCGAAATATAATCAGCTGCTGCGCATCGAGGAGGAGCTCGGCGCAGCGGCGCGCTATGCGGGGCGCGCGGCGATCAAGGCGTACAAGCCGTCGTAGCGCGTCATGCTGAACTTGTTTCAGCATCCATGCTGGTGAAGTGCGGAGCGGGTCTGGGAAATGGACCCTGAAACAAGTTCAGGGTGACGGTTTCCACCGCCGATTCACAGCCTTATCCCCGGTTTCTTCGCGAAATATCCACCGAATCATTCCTTTGTGCTTGCCTTCATGACGTCTTCGTGATTCTCCTTGTCGAGTCATGGGTGCCGCGAAGCGCAGTCTCGGTCTGATCCGCCGCTCGGCGATGCCGGCGCTGGCGCTGCTCGTGGTCGGCACCTTCGCCGCGCATGCCGTCGCCGGCCCGAACGGCCTGCTCGCCTGGGGCGGCTATCACCGCGCCTTGAACGAGCGGAAGGCCGAGCTCGCCCAGCTCGAGCAGCAGAAGGCGCAGCTGCGCCATCACTCGGCGCTGCTCGACCCGCGCAAGGCCGACCCCGACATGGCCGACGAGCTGGTCCGCAAGGACCTCGGCCTCGTCCGCCCGGACGAAGTGATCGTCCCGCTCGAATAGTTGCCGCTTCCCGAACCGCTGCCTATAGGCGGGCGCGCTTCCAACTGATGAGAGATCGCCGTGGCGCGAACCGCCAAGAAAGCTGCCGCCCCGGCGGCGCCCGCAGAACCGAAGGTCGAGCGCCCGCCGCAGCCCAA
Organism: Sphingomicrobium sp.; assembly: GCA_035637935.1. GTDB lineage: Bacteria > Pseudomonadota > Alphaproteobacteria > Sphingomonadales > Sphingomonadaceae > Sphingomicrobium. Next base: position 1,721 of record DASRAY010000059.1, on the reverse strand, counting down.
AAGGTGGAAGGCGTCGAAGGACGAGCTGCTCAAGCTCTACCGTGAGATGCTGCTGATCCGCCGCTTCGAGGAGCGGGCCGGGCAGCTTTACGGGCTGGGGTTAATCGGCGGTTTCTGCCACCTGTACATCGGCCAGGAAGCAGTCGCCGTCGGCCTCCAGTCGGCGATGACCGTCGGCAAGGACAGCGTCATCACCGGCTACCGCGACCACGGCCACATGCTCGCTTACGGCATCGATCCCAAGCTCATCATGGCCGAGCTGACCGGGCGCGAGGCCGGCATTTCCAAGGGCAAGGGCGGCTCGATGCACATGTTCAGCGTCGAGCACGGCTTCTACGGCGGCCACGGCATCGTCGGCGCCCAGGTGCCGCTCGGCACGGGCCTCGCTTTCAAGCACAAGTATAGCGAGGACGGCGGGGTGTGCCTGACCTACCTCGGCGATGGCGCGGTCAACCAGGGCCAGGTCTACGAGGCCTTCAACATGGCCAAGCTGTGGGACTTGCCGGTGATCTATGCGATCGAGAACAACAAATATGCGATGGGGACGTCGATCGCGCGCTCGTCGTCGGAGCCTTTGCTGTACCGGCGCGGCGAGGCCCACCGCATCCCGGGTCTGCAGGTCGACGGGATGGACGTGCTCGCGGTTCGCGGCGCGGCCGAGGTCGCGCTCGACTGGACCCGGGGCGGCAAGGGGCCGATCATCATCGAGTTCCTGACCTACCGCTACCGCGGCCACTCGATGTCCGACCCGGCCAAGTACCGGACGCGCGAGGAAGTGCAGGACGTGCGCGAGCATAACGACCCGATCGACCATGCCGCGAAGGAGCTCGAGAAGCTCGGCGTCAAGGAGGATGAGCTGAAGGCGATCGACAAGGAAATCAAGGATATCGTCGTCGAAGCTGCGAAGTTTGCGGAAGAGGCGCCGGAGCCCGGGCCGAACGAGCTCTACACCGACGTGCTGGTGGAGAGCTACTGATGCCGACCGAGCTCAAGATGCCCGCTCTGTCCCCGACCATGGAGGAGGGGACTCTCGCCAAGTGGCTGGTCAAGGAAGGCGACGACGTCAAATCGGGCGACATCCTCGCCGAGATCGAGACCGACAAGGCCACCATGGAGTTCGAGGCGGTCGACGAAGGGAAGATCGCCAAGATCCTGGTGCCCGAGGGCACCGAGGGCGTAAAGGTCGGCGCGGCGATCGCGCTGCTTGCGGCCGACGGCGAGCAGGTCAGCGAAGCGCCCGCGGCGGCTCCGGCCAAGGAGGCAGAGCCGGCGATGAAGGCAGAGCCGTCGATCCCGCAGCCGGAATCGCAGGCCGAGGAAGCAACGCCGACCCCGCACGTGTTCGAAACCGCGGCGCGCGACCTTGTCGCCGACGTCACGGCGACCCGCGACGAGCCCGAGGTGCCCGAAGGAACGCCGCTGGTCACCATGACCGTCCGCGAGGCGCTGCGCGACGCGATGGCGGAGGAAATGCGTAAGGACGAGCGCGTGTTCGTGATGGGCGAGGAGGTCGCCGAATATCAGGGCGCCTACAAGGTCACCCAGAACCTGCTCCAGGAGTTCGGGCCGAGGCGCGTGGTCGACACCCCGATCACCGAATATGGCTTCGCCGGCCTCGGCGCCGGAGCGGCGATGGGCGGGCTTCGCCCGATCGTCGAGTTCATGACCTTCAACTTCGCGATGCAGGCGATCGACCACGTCATCAATTCGGCGGCCAAGAC
>DASRAY010000058.1:0-12659 GCA_035637935.1 Sphingomicrobium sp. | reverse complement strand
GGCAACAGGTCAGCGAGGGCACGATGCTGGTGAAGGTGGAGGCTGCCGATTCGTCGTCCTGAACTTGTTTCAGGACCCATTTCGCCGTCCGCATTGCATGTCTCCGCATTGGATGCTGAACCAAGTTCGGCATGACGGGTTGAAGCCCCATGCGCCCGACGATCTTCGTGAGCCTCGCCTTCGCCGCGGCCGCCGCCGCGCCGCTGACCGGCTGCGTCACCGACGAGCCGCAGGGCGGAGCGGCGATGGCGCTGGTCAATACGGCCGGCCAGTCGATCGGCAGCGTTCGCGCCTGGCAGACTCCGGGCGGGGTCAGCTTCCGCATCGCCGCGTCGGGCCTGCCGCATGGCATTCACGGCATTCACCTGCACAGTGTCGGCCGCTGCGACCCGCCCGATTTCGCCAGCGCCGGCAGCCACTGGAACCCGGCCGGGCGCAAGCACGGCCTCAACAACCCCGCCGGCCCGCATGCCGGCGACCTGCCCAATGTCGAGGTCGCCGCCAACGGGGTGCTCGGCGCGACAGTGGTCGTCTCCGGGGCAAGCATGGCGAGCCTGCTCGACGCCGACGGCTCCGCGCTGGTGATCCACGCCGCGGCGGACGACAATATGACCGACCCGAGCGGCAACAGCGGCGCGCGCATCGCCTGCGCGGTAATCAGCGGAGCGCCCGAGCTGCGCTAGTCAGAGTTCCTTTTTCTCCGGGTTCCAGCCCTTCACCGTCACCTTGCCATAGTCGAGCGTGACCGAGCCGGGCGCGCAATTGCTGATCACCACGTCCTTGAGTTCGTAGCGCATGCTTCCGCCGGCGAATTGCGCGCCGCCGTAGCGCGCGCCGACCGTGCAGCCGGGCAGGCTCGCCTTCACCGTCAGGCTGCCGCGCTGGGGCGGCCCGGTCAGCTCGCTTTCCGAGCCGAGGCCGCCGTCGCGCGGCGGCGGCGGATCGTGGGTCACGGTCCGATCCGATGCGCCGAGCATCGAATGGCCCCCGGTCGAGGCACTGTCGCCCATGCGGTCCTGGCGCTGCAGGTCCTTGGGCATGTCGTCTGCCGCGCTCGAGGCGGCGGGCGGCTTGTAGAAAACCTCACCGGACACGGTTCGGGCAGTCGACTGGCGCGGGCCCCAGTGCCAGGACTGGACCTGGAGCTGCTCACCCTTGGAGGTCGCCCGCCCGCCCAAGATCTGGCCGGTCAGATAGAGATGGGGTTCATTGTCGAGGATCGGCTTGGCTGCGACGACCGGCAAGGCCAGCGCGGCGATGCTGACGGCGAGAATGAGTGTGCGGCGCATCTAACCCTCCCTTCGGACGAGGTGCGACTGGCGCCGAGAATAAGCGTTTCGCCGCGCGGCCGCCAGCCGCGCCGCGGCTTAAACCGTCCTTAGGAATGGCCCGGTTAGTAACTGCGGCCATGTTGAAGAAGCTTCTGATCGGCCCGTTGCTTACCGCCGGCGGATGGCTGGCGGGCAGCTATTACGGCGCCAGCGCGGAACAACTGGTCCACAAGGATCCGGCGACGACCTACGCCGCGATCGAGCGGGCGATCTCGAACGCCCGCCAGAGCGGGACGATGACGCTCGAGGGCGGCCGTCCGGTGCCCTACGAGCTCCAGGTCGAGCGCAGCGACGGTGAGCGGCTCGTCGTCCACTTGCTGTTCGACGGCCGCGAGGGCGCGGAAACCGAGCTTCGCTTCGCGCCGCATGGCGACGGGGAAACCATGATCACCGCCCGGGTCCATGGCGATCGGGCCGTCCTCGGGGCGGCGCTTGCCGGGACCGACAAGGCGCGGCTCGCCTGGGCGCCCGACTGGATGCTCAACCTTAGCGCCAGGCCCCTGCTGCGCCAGCTGGCGGAGCAGATCGACCGGGGCGACGCGGTCGCCGCGGCGCCGGGCTTCCTGTCGCAGGCCGACTGGGAATCGCAGCTTCCGGCCGACCAGCAGCAGCAGGTCCAGCAATGGCGGCAGTACGAGGCGAGCCGGCCGATGGTCGACCCCGACCAGTCGGCCAACGCCTTCCTCGGCAACGGCGAGTAGCGAGGCCGACCCGCGCCCGGTTGGATTTGTGCCGCGGTTTTCCATACAAGTTGCAGCGCCGAATCGACTTGCTCAGCCCGGGGGACGAGCAATGCGGTCAATCATCATGAAAATTAGGGGGAGCTGATGTTCACTTCGCTCGTGCGGGGTCTTCCCCGCATGCTCGCGCTTCTGGCGCTCGGGCTGTTCTTCATCATCATTTCGGTCCCGGTCGCGCGAGCGATCAACATGGCCGAGATCGCGCCGTCGATCTGGTACATCGGCTGGGCCTTCCTGGTCGCGCTGATCGTCGACGTCGTCAGGCGGATCATCATGCCGCGCCTCGACTTCCAGGAGACGGCCTGGGCCGCGATCAAAAGCGGCAACGTCGCCGCCGGGCTGGTCGTGCTCGGCATCTCGATCTTCCTCGGGGCGTTCGTGATCGCCTCGGCGGGCCTGCTGAGCCAATGAGGCGCGGCGCGCGGCTGGTCGCCGTGGCCGCGACCGCCGGCTGCCTGACGGCGGCCGGCGAACCGCAAATCCCGCCGCAGGCGCTGCAATATTTCCCGCACATCAGCGAGGACGCGGCCGACACGCTGCGTCACGACTTTCGCCCGGAGATGCTGGCCTCCCAGGTCGAGCAGGAAAGTTGCATCACCCTCACCCATTCGCGCTGCTGGAACCCCGAAGTCGAATTCAAGACGGCGCGCGAATATGGTTTCGGACTTGGCCAGATCACCATCACCTACAAGAACGGACGGGAGGTCACCAACCGGTTCAAGGAGCTGCAGAAGGACCACGACCCGATGCTCGCCCAATGGCGGTGGGACGACCGCTTCAACCCGCGTTACCAGCTGCGCGCGCTCGCCGTCGTCGACCGCGACTGCCTGCCCTATGCGCTGGGCGCGACCGGGGAGGACAAAGCCGCGATGGCGCTGGCCTGCTACAACGGCGGCCCGGGCAAGAAGAGCAAGTCGGGCGCCGGCCTGCAGGCCGACCGGATCATCTGCCGCGCGACCGCGAACTGCGACCCCAATCGCTGGTGGGGCAACGTCGAGAACACGTCGAACAAGGCCAGGGTGCCCAAGGTCGGCTACAAGCAGTCGTTCTTCGCGATCAACCGCGAATATCCGCGGCGGATCCTGCGCGAGCGAATCGCCAAATACCGCGCCTACGACTGGAATTCGATGCCCTGGTCGGTCGGGTGAGACGCAATCAGCGTTAAACTCCCGTTTACACGATTGAGCTAAGGCAGATTCGCGAAAAAACGGGGTATTTTGCGATGGACGCCGGCGGCGGTTCCGCCTTCTCGAACCTCGATTCCGCTCCGGCCGACCGGAGCGAGCGCCGACCCGTAAGCCTGCGCGGCTATGCCATCCTCGCCGACGGCGGCCACCATCCGATCACCGTCCTCGACCTTAGCTATGAGGGCTGCGGGATCGAGGCCGCGACTCCGCTCGAGCCGGGCCAGCCGCTCAAGCTCTCGGTCCTTCGCCGCGGCGCGATCGACGCAGTCGTGCGCTGGAGCCGGGACGGCAAGGCCGGGCTGGTCTTCACTGCGCCCGCAGCCGCGGCGCGGGCGCGCGGGCCGCGGCGCAGCGCGCGCATCGAGCTCGCCGCCGACGTCGTCCTGCGCCGGATCGGCCGGTCGAGCTTCCGGGTCGCTGCGACCGATGCCTCGCCCGACGGCTGCAAGGTCCAGCTGGTCGAACGGCCGTCCGAGGGCGAGCGCGTCCTCGTCAAGTTCGACGGGCTCGAGCCGCTCGAGGCGGAAGTGTGCTGGATCGACGGCTTCACCGCCGGCCTGCACTATGTTCGGCCGATGCACCCGGCCGTGTTCGAGCTGCTGGTCGAGCGCCTCAAGGGCTGACCGCGCCCGGCGGCTAGCTCTTCGGGCCGAGCCCCACGCCGCCTTTTTTCTTGCCCGCATCCTTCTTCGGCTTGCGGACTTCCTTGTTCGAGCGCTTCTGACCCTTGGCCATGCTGTCCCTCCCTAATAGCGGCGGTAGGCGTCGTTGCGGTTGACGCGAACGTTGCTGACATAGCCGCGATAATCGACGTCGCAACGGAACGTCAGGTCGCCCGCGGCATAGGCCTGGTTCTGGTAGCCGTAGGGCCGGTTGCCGATATAGCGCTGGCCGCCGTACATCCCGGTGTCGAGCAGGCCGCGGACGCGCAGCCCGCCGGAGCGCCGCTCGACGTTGGTGATCGCGGTGACCCGCATCGCCGGGGCGGCGATGCCCTGCTGATAGCCATAGCCCTGCTGGTACCCATAACCTTGCTGGTAGCCGTAGCCGCGATACTGGGACTGGGCCCGGACCATCGCCGCGCTGGCGCAGCGCGAGACGGCCTGGCGGTCGGTGACGTTGTAGCGATTGCCGAGCAACTGGTTGACAATCTGGTCGATCGCATTGCCGCCGTAGCCATACTGTTGCTGCGGATAATAGCCAGGCGGATAGGCCTGCGGCGGGTAGGACTGGGGCGGGTAGGGCTGCGGATAATATTGCGCGGCGAGCGGAGCGGCGGCGAGTGCACCCAAGGCGGCGGCGAGCAATTTGGCGAGGTTCGTCATGAGCGAGTTCCTTCGTTCCACCCCGGAAGATGCCGGTGAGTCCGGCAGTCTCAACGATTCTACTGCTGTCGGGATGCATGGCAACTGCAGATGAGAGCCTCAACAATCACGAACGGGGGAGCTGCACGACAGCATTTTCGCTTTGTGCTATGGGCGCTGTCCGTGCCGATCGAGGAGGGGGAGACTCCGATGGGCACGTTCGCACTTCGAATTTCGGTTGGCATTGCGGCGCTGATTCTCGCGTCGGGCGCTGCGGCGCAGGACGACCCGCAGGAAGGCCGAAGGATGATCGTTCAGTTTCCGCAGAGCCGGATCCTGAGGATCAACTGGACGGACGTCCCGTTGCACGACCCAAGCGGGAACGTGGTTGCGACCATGTCCTACAGCAACGGGCGCGACGGGACTCGCATGATTCGATTTCTCGATGCCGACGGCAATCTGATCAACATGCTCGGAGGGAAGTCGTCGATGGCGCCGTCATCCTCCGGGGGAGGGTCGAATCCGCTACGCGGGGACCCGCTTCCCGCGCTGGTTGAGGTGCAACCACCGAATAACAATTACCGGTCATACGGAGCATCCGAACTCGGCTACCTTAAGGAGCAGGTCGAGTATTTGAAAAAGCAGGTCCGACTGCTCACCGATCGAATCAATGACGCGGCAGCCAGATAAGCCCGCGCGGGGAAACTTCGTCGGTGCCTGGCGCGCGCAATGGCCGAACATCGCCGCGGCGCTGACCGTCTCGTTCCTGCTGTTCCTGATCCCGACGGCCTTCGCTTCGGTGCGCAATTGGCTGTGGCCGCCGCCGGTTACCTATCCGGTTGTGTGTACGGCCGAGCCGGTGTGGCGCGGCGGCAATCAGCGCCTGGTCGAGATCTATTTCGTCAACACCGAGAATGTTGAACTGACCGGCGAGCGACTCAACGAGCGGCTGAGCGCCGCGCTCGGTGATAGCGCCAAGAGCGCCAGCACGGCTGTCCTGTTCCCCTACCAAGAGGGCGAGCCCAAGGCCGCGAGCGCAGTCGCTGATGGCAAATTCAACAAGGGCAAGGGGGAACTTGCCGTGCAGCTCACCGACCGGGGCGTCCGCGTCCAGCCGGTGTGGATGGCCGCCTACGCGATCCTCCGCGCCAATGTCGTCTTCCCGGTCGAGGACGACAGCATCGAGTTCGACCGCGGAGCGAAAATCACTGCAGGCATGTTCGACCTGACGCAGCCGGAAGCGGGCTGTTTCACGCGGTGAGGGGCCGGTCGGGACCGCGGCCGCGGCAGGCGCGTTGAGGCCCCGTGCGCAAGGTCACCTATGGCGGCGCGACCAGCCTCGACGGCTTCCTCGCCGGGCCGGGCGAGAGCCTCGACTGGCTCAAGTGGAGCCAGGACGCGGCGGCGATCTCCCGGGCCAGCTTCGAGGGCGTCGACGCGATGCTGATGGGCCGCAAGACGTTCGAGCTCGCCTGGGCCAAGGGCGGCGGCCCGCCGGTCACGGCGGTCACCACCTACGTCTTCTCGCGAACCCTCGAGCGCCTGCCCGAGGGCGCGACCGGCGAGCTGGTCCGCAGCGACGCGGTCGCGTTCGTGCGGCAGATGAAGGCGGCTGAGGGCGGCAATATCCTGGTGATGGGCGGCGGCGAGCTAGGCACTGCTCTGGTAGAGGCCGGGCTGGTCGACGAGCTCGGCTTCTCGATCCACCCGGTGCTGCTCGGCGGCGGGGTGCCGGCGCTGTGCCCGATGACCCGCCGGGTCGACCTCGAGCTGCTCGAAGCGCGGCCGATCGCGGAAGGGTGCGTGCTGGTGCGCTATCGGGTGGTGAACGGGGACAGCACGTCTGCCGCATGATATGGCACCAGCCCACGCCAGCAGCGAAGGGGCAGGGCCATGACCGCGTTCAACGCCGTGCGTTTCCAGGTGAAGCCGGGCCGCAACCAGGAGTTCCTCGACGCTCACCAGCGAGTCGACCGCGACTGGCCCGGCCTGCGGCACGTCAATCTCATACAGACCGGCGAGCAGAGCTACTGCATCATCGGCGAGTGGGACGACATGGACGCGATGGCCGCGGCGCGGCCCAACATGATCGCGACCCTCGACACGTTCCGCGACTGCCTCGACGGCGAAACCGACCCGGTGTCGGGACCGGTGGTGCTGGCGCTGAAATAGCGTAGTCCGCGCGGAGGGGCGTCGGTGAGCAACTTCGAGTTCGTCTTTTCGCTGTTCGGGCTGCTGCTCGGCCTCGCCCTGGCCGAGGTGCTCGGCGGCCTTAGCGACGCGCTGCAGGAGCGACGCAAGCTCAAGGTCGGCTGGCTCACACCGCTGCTCGGCCTGCTCCTGGTGCTCGACATCAGCTCCTTCTGGACGGTCGCATGGAGCATCCGGGACGCGTTCCGGCCCGATTATTTCCACCTGCTCTGCGGTGTGCTGATCACCGGCACTTATTATTTCGCCGCCTGCCTGGTCTTCCCCAAGGATCCCGCCGAGTGGCCCGACTTCGACGTCTATTACTTCCGCCACAAGCGCGTGGTGCTCGGCGGGGTCACCTTCTGCAACGTGCTGGCCTATGCGGCGCAGCAGGCGCTCGGCGCCGAGCCGCTGGCGGCACCGCTCGACAAGCTGGTCGCGGCGTTGTTCTTTTCCGGTCTGCTGGCCGCGATCTGGGCGCCGGGCGGACGGCTCAACCTTGCGCTCCTCGCCTTCCTGGTGGTCCAATATCCGGTGTTCGCGAGCCTCTACATGCTCGGCTATGGGCCGGGGTCGTTCTAGGGTAAGGGGCGCCGCGCATGACGAGCTTCGAATTCGTCTTCTCGCTGGGATCCTGCTCGGCCTCGGGCTCGGCCAGGTGCTGACCGACCTCGCCACCGGCGAAAGCTTCTGCCGAGTCGACCGACGAGCGCGCGAAGTGCGGGCCTTCGACAATGCTGCGACCTAGGGGCCCGGCGACCCGGCCGGTCCTGTTCATCCAGGGCGGCGGGGCGGGCGCCCACGACCAGTGGGACGACAGGCTCGTCGCCAGCTTGAGCGCCGCGCTCGGCAAGGGCTGGCGGGTGCGCTACCCGCGGCTGCCCGGCGAGGCCGACCCGAGCTATGCCGGATGGGCGCCGGCGATCCGCGCCGAAATCCTCGCGTCGCGCGAGGCGATGAAGCGGGACACGCGACTGCTGACAGGCTCGCCGCTGCCGCGCGGCGACAAGCCGCTGGCCGTCGTCGGTCATTCGCTCGGCGGCACGATCCTCGCCGCCGCGCTGGCGGAGGAGCCGCCCACGGTCCCGCTCACCGCGATCGTGCTGGTCAGTGCGCCGTTCGTCGGACAGGGCGGCTGGCCGGAATCCGGGTTCGCGCTTCCGGCGGACCTCGGCGCGAAGCTGCCGCCGCGGGTGCCGGTGTACATCTTCCACGGCCTCGCCGACGACACCGCCCCGCCGGCCCACGCCGACCTGTGGGCGCGGGCGATCCCGCAGGCGGTTGTGCACAAGCTGCCGGGTCGCGACCACCAGCTCAACGACGACCTCGGCGAGGTGGCGGCGGTGCTGCGGGGAATGCGCGGCTAAGGCGCCTGGCCGGCGTCGGCGCGGGCTTTGGCCAGCTCGAGCTCGAGCTGCGCGACCCGCAGCCGCGATTCCGCCGCCTGCCGCCGCTCGCTGCGCCAGCCGAGGATCACGCTCGAAATGGTGCCAAGCCCGGTGAAGCACAAAGCGGCGAGGCCGAGCACCAAGCCGGCATTGCTCTGCGTCGTCAGGCAGCCTTCGCAGCCTTGCGGCGCGCTCTTTTGCAGCGAGAAGTAAGCGAGGAAGGCCAGCAGCAGGAGGGACGCCACAGCGAACCATTTCGCGGCCCGGAACCAGCGGCTTCTGCCCGGCTTCGCCATCGGCGGAGACTAGCATGCCCGTTGCGACTTGTCCTGAGCCGGCGCGCGTCCCTCAGCCGAACCGGGTGGTGCTGACCGCAGCGAGGCAATCGAAATGCAGCGGCAGGGTCTGCTCGTCGAACTGGGGTCTCTTCACGGGACCGACCGGCTTCTGGACGCGGAGGCGGACAAGGGCGGCGGGAGCGATCGCCTGGCCGCACATCGCGCAGGGCCGGCCGTCGACGTCGGCGTCGTCGTCGGGCAGCGGCGCGCGGCCGGCCCAGTGGCGATGGAGGGTCAGCGCGACCTCGGGGCGCAGCACGCGCTTGAGGCACTCCTTGTGGCAGGCGGTCTCGTTGAGCATGTAGCCGGGCGTGTCGGGGTCGACGCGGATCAGGCGCAGGATCGTCCCCCACGGCACCAGCTCGCCGCAGAAGCGGCAGAGATGGCCGGTGATGAAATTGGGGTCGCGGCGGCGGGGCATGCGCCCCGATAGCGCGTTGCCGCGGCGGCCGCATAATGTTCCGTCATGTTCGTCAGGCCTTCGGGCCGAGCCCCCGCATCGAGGGCGCGGCGGCAGTGGCCTTCCTGGGCCTGGCCGCCTTGGGCTTGCGCACTTCCTTGTTCGAGCGTTTCTGACCCTTGGCCATGATCGTCTCCCTCGTCGAGCTGAAGAGCCGGCGGCGCGACTGCCGCGCCGCCGGAATTCGTCAGTGACTAGCCGCGATAGGTATTGTTGCGGCCGATGCGGAGGTTGGTGACCTGGCCGCGATAGTCGACGTTGCAGCGGAAGCTAAGGTCGCCCTGGGCATAGCCCTGGCCCTGATAGCCGTACTGGCCGCCATACTGGCCGCCGTACTGGCCGCCGTAGCCCGAGCTCATCAGGCCGCGCACGCGCAGCCCGTTGTTGCGGCGCTCGACGCTGGTGATGGCGGTGACGCGCATCGCCGGAGCGGCATAGCCCTGCTGGTAGCCGTAGCCTTGCTGATACTGGCCGCCATAGCCGCCGCCGCGATACTGCGACTGGGCCTGGACCATGGCCGCATTGGCGCACTGGCTGACCGCGGTGCGGTCGGTGACATTGTAGCGGTTGCCGAGCAACTGGTTGATGATCGCGCCGACGCTATTCTGCGCATAACCCTGCTGGCCGTAGCCGTAAGTCTGGCCGTAGCCGTAGCCGGGCTGGCCCGGATAGGGCTGCGGGACCTGCTGCACCGGGTAGCTCTGGTAGGGGTAGCTCGACTGAGCTGCGGCCGGAACGGCGAGCGCGCCCACGGCGGCTGCCGCCGCCAGGAAATGGAAGATTCTCATTTGGGAATTCCTCGGTTCTCGCCCGGGAAACGCCGGGGAGTTCAAGGTGTAGAACGCGTATCATACGAATAAGACGCATGAACCTCAAACAACAAGAGCGGAAGGGCCGGTGTCGGGTCCCCGACATTAGGCGAATCCGCCAAACAAGCGTATCAGGGCGCATCACCGCCAATGGCCCGGCGCAGCGGTGACCGAGAGAGACTGGAGAGCTCCCGCTGACGTCAGGAGCCTCACATGCCCTCGGCCCCCAAGATCACCTACCGCGTCTATTGCTTCGACGCCGCCCGCCACATCCTCAGGGTCGACGAGCTCGACGCCGCGGGCGACGAGGACGCGATCGCCAGGGCCCAGGCCCAGGGCTTCGGCGACAAATGCGAGATCTGGGACGAGAAGCGCCTGGTGGCGCAGCTCGCCGGCGAGCGGCAGACCGGCTGAGCGGCCGGCGGTCGCGGCGCTAGGGCAGGCTGGCGCGGTCGCGGGGGAACAGGTCGAGGGCGAGGCGGATCAGGATGACCGTCATCAGGGTGACGGTCACCACCCCGCCGATCGGCTCCGGCAGCCAGACGTGCGCGAAGCCGAGGAAATAGAGCGCGATGAGGACGATGGCGAGCAGGAACACCGCCCATGCCCGGCTGCTCGGCGCCCCGCGCGCCCGGGCCAGCCACGGCGCCAGGACCACGAAGGTGACGATGAGATAGAAGCCGACGTCGGTCATTGCTGCCTTTCGCCCCGAGGCTAACGCCGGGCGCCCGGCCAGGCAATTTCGGGTGGGGGAGGGGGTGTGTCAGCTTCGCCGCCCGCGGCCCGCGGAAGTTGCCAAAGTTGTGCCCTCAACGCGCGCGCGCGAGTCCGGCGCGGCGAAAGGCAGCAAACGCAGCGATGACACGCGCGTGCGCGCAGGGCGCTCGCGAGGGTCGCGGTGCGGCGGCGAAGGAAGGGCGCGATTCGGGCGCGGCTCCTTATTCGAACGGCTCAGGCGAGGCATCGCCGAGCTTAAGGCACAGACCGGGTGAAATAGGACAGCATTTTCTCACGCGAAGCCGCGAAGCCGCGAAGGATTTGCAAACCTAACGAATTGGCCCAGTCTCTTGCCGCGCTCGTGCTCGGGAGCGAGTCGCAACGGGGAGCACCAGCGATGAGCCTCTGGTCCAGGGCGATCGGCGCGCCGCTCGCCGCCTTGCTCGGCTTCCTCGGCCTGCTCGCCGGCGCCTGTCTCTTCGGCTTCTGGGTGATTTACGGCCGCAATCCCGGCCCAAGCACGTTGGATTACGAGCTCGCCAAGACCCTCCTGCAAATGGGGGCGGTGTCGGTCGCCGCGGCGATCGTCAGCCTGCTCGCGTTCAATTACCAGCACCGGACCCAGGCCAGCCAGCGCGAGCTCGAGACCGAGCGCGAGCGCCGCCACCGAACTGCCGAGAAGGACCGCGACGAGCGGCGCCAGGAGATGCGGCAGAATGCCGAATTGAAGGCGCGCCGGGCCGACTATGTCGACGAGCTGCTGAAGTCGACGCTGAGCCGAGTGACCGAAAGCTACAATGCCGCCAAGCGCGCCCGCCGGCAGCTGCGCGCACTTGCGCGTTATGAGAATGACTCCGGCGAGATGATGGTCCGCGCGTCGGTGTACGACGAGTGGATGGCACGGCTGAACGACGCCCAGCTGGATCTCGAGTCGGTCAAGCGCGACGTCGACGTCAGCCGCGGTGCCTATCCGTCGGCCAAAGAGATGTTCGTCTGCCTCAAGCGGATGGAGGATTATCTCCGCGCGGTGCGCAAGGAATATGAGGAAGCGCGATGGCAGGCCGACGGCGACCTGCCGCTCGATTCCCTCGAGCGGCTGGTCGACTTCATCGGCAAGAAGAAGGCGAGCAAGGCGTTCAGCGAGGAGCTGCAGGACCAATATGCGGAGCTCCGGCGAATGGTCCGAAGCAACCTGCTGAACGCGCGTTTCGCGCCGGTCACTCCGCCGGAGGCGGCCGAGCCCGGCGCGGTGGACGCACCGTCGCCGACACCGGAGTAGGTGGGCGGGGGTTGGGAACAGGACAGCACTCTCTTTTCACGCGAAGGCGCGAAGGTGCGCCGAAAAGCCCGGCCGGATCGCTCCGGCCGGGCCCTCGCGTGACGTTCTGCGATTAAACGGTCTGCAGGTTCAGCGCGCGGACCTGGTCGTTGGTCTTGCCCGATTCATAGGACAGGCGCTGGCCGATTGTCGGGTCAATCTTCGTGTCCCACGCAATCGCGCTCTTGTCGAAGCGGATGAGGTCGCCGCCGGCTTCCGGAGTGATCTGGCCGTGGCCCTGGACGCTGTCGAACGACTTCACGGTGCCGAATAATTTCATGGTGAGTTCCCTTCCTGGGCACGCGCCGGAATTGGCGCCGTGCCGGCTAGGAGACGTCAAAGATGGAAGAAGGAGCGACTTAGCGCCAAAGACCGTCGATACCGACTGGTAGCTGGGCAGGAGATGGGGCGGGGCGCGCGGATAATAAGCGGGCGGGGTGAAACGACCGTGGCTAAGTGGCTGGGATGGAGCGTTTGTTTATTTTGAGGGCGAGCCCGCGCGGGGGCGCGAAGTATTTGCAAATTTAACGGTTTCGGTCAGTCTGTTGGCGCGCTCGTGCTCGGGAGCGAGTCGCAACAGGGAGGGTAGTCATGGTTTCAAGTTTAATTCTGGCCGCGCTTGTCGCGGCCCAGGCTGCTGCGCCCGCAGCGGTCGTCCAGCCCGCGCCGGCCTCCACCATCGCGCCGACACCGCAGGCGGTGATTCTGGGACCGGCGACCGGCAATGTGCTGCGTGCCGGCACGGAAGTGCCGCTGCGCATGGAAGAGGGTCTGGATTCGAACAACAAGGCGCTGCGCGAAGGCCAGCAATTCCGCATGTCGGTGGCGAACGACATCCGGCTCGGCAACCTCGTCGTCATTCCGGCAGGGAGTCCGG
>DASRAY010000057.1:0-4594 GCA_035637935.1 Sphingomicrobium sp. | reverse complement strand
GGGGCAATCGTCACCGCCTCGCCGGGCAGCATCGGCGGCTTCGGGTCCAATCACCAGATCCGCCAGGCCGCGGTGTTCCTCAACATGCCGATCATGCAGCAGCCCGAGGCCTATCTGGGTCACGTCAGCGACGACAGCTTCGGCGAGGACGGGTGCCTCAAGGTCGGCCCGCTCAAGGAAATCATCACCGGCCTCGCCCACGCCTTCCACGACTGGGTCGACACGATCCATCGGTCGCGCGCCGCGCTCGCCGAGGATTCGGCGCACCGCGCGCTCGAGCGATCCAGGGAACACGCCTGACACTTGGCGGCGGCGGTGCCGCCTCGATATGCAGCCACGACAATCATAAGCGGAGGATCGCGATGGATTTCCGGCAACTCGAAAAGTACCAGCCGCAGCTTCGCGCGATTTTGCGCATCGTGACCGCGCTGCTGTTCATGGAACACGGCCTCGCCAAGCTGCTCCAATTTCCGGTGCCGCAGCCCGGGGTCCCCTATCCGCTTCCGACCATCCTGGTCGCCGCGGGCGTGATCGAGATCGTCGGCGGAGCGCTGATCACCGTCGGCCTGTTCACCCGGCTCGCCGCGTTCGTGGCTGCGGGCGAGATGGCCGTCGCCTACTTCATGCAGCATTTTCCGAAGGGCTTCTGGCCGATCGTCAACATGGGCGAGGCCGCAATCCTGTTCTGCTTCGTCTTCCTCTATCTCGCCGCGGCCGGGCCGGGTGCCTGGAGCGTCGATGCGATGCGGATGAAGAAGCCGCTGCCCTAGGTCACCTTCGCCCGCGCCTTGAAGCGCGGCTGGTCCCACTCGCGCGTCTCGAGGATGTCGCCGAGAATCTCAGCCGCGCGCCACGCGTCCGCGAAGCGGGTGTAGAGCGGGGCGAAGCCGAACCGCATGTGATCCGGGGCGCGGAAGTCGCCGATCACGCCGCGCCCAATGAGCGCCTGCATCACCGCATAACCTTCCGGATGAACGAAGACGACGTGGCTGCCGCGTCCGGCCGGGTCGCGCGGCGATTCGAGCCGGACGCTCGAGCCGCAGCGCGCCTCGACTGCGTCGACGAACAGCTGCGTCAGCACCCGGGCCTTGGCCTCGAGGTCGTGCATCGCGACCCCGGCGAACGTGTCGACCCCGGCGTCGAGCGCGGCGAGCGCGAGGATCGAGGGCGTCCCAGTCAGGAAATTGAGAATCCCGGGCGCGCGGCGATAGGTGTCGTCGAACGCGAACGGCTCGGCATGGCCCATCCAGCCTTGGAGCGGCGAGTGCAGCTCGGCCTGCAACCGCTCCGTGACGTAAAGGAAAGCCGGCGCCCCCGGCCCGCCGTTCAGATATTTGTAACCGCAGCCGACCGCCAGGTCGCAGCCGGTGCCGCCAAGGTCGAGTTCGAGCGCGCCGGCGCTGTGCGACAGGTCCCAGACCATCAGCGCGCCTGCCGCGTGCGCCGCCGCATTGGTCGCCGCCATGTCGTGAAAGTCGGCGCTGCGATAGTCGACGTGGGTCAGAGTGGCGACCGCCGTGTCCCCATCGATCGCGCCGATCATCTGATCGGCCGCGACCGACTTCAGGGTCAAGCCCAGCATCTCGGCGAGCCCGTGCGCGACGTACAGGTCGGTCGGGAAATTGCGCTGCTGGGTCAGGATCGTCCGCCGCCCCGGCCGCGCGCGGACCGCGGCCGCGAGCAGCTTGAACAGGCAGACGCTGGTCGAATCGGCGATCAGCAGCTCACTCGGCTGCGCGCCCAGGATCGGCGCCAGCTTGGCCGCGATCCGCGTCGGCCAGTCGATCCAGCCGTGCTTGTTCCAGCTGGCGATGAGGTCCGCGCCCCATTGCCCCTCGGCGACCTCGCGCAACCGCCCGGCGGTGGCCACCGGCAAGGCTCCGAGCGAATTGCCGTCGAGATAGATGACGCCGCCGGGCAGTGTGAACCGTTCCCGGGCGAAGGCCAACGGATCATTGGAGTCTAGCTTCTGGGCGTCGTTCAGCGTCACAGCTTCGGCAGGGTCACGCCCTTCTGCCCCATATATTTGCCGGCGCGGTCGGCGTAGCTGACTTCGCACGGCTCGTTGCCCTGGAGGAACAGGAACTGGCACGCGCCTTCGTTGGCGTAGACCTTGGCCGGCAGCGGCGTCGTATTGGAGAACTCCAGGGTGACGTGCCCCTCCCAGCCCGGCTCGAGAGGGGTCACGTTGACGATGATCCCGCACCGCGCATAGGTCGACTTGCCGAGGCAGATGACGAGCACGTCGCGCGGCACCCGGAAATATTCGACCGTCCGCGCCAGGGCGAAGCTGTTGGGCGGGATGATGCACACGTCCGTCCGGCGGTCGACGAAGCTGTTCGCCGCGAAATCCTTGGGGTCGACGGTCGCCGAATCGACGTTGGTGAAGATCTTGAACTCGTCCGCGACCCGCGCGTCATAGCCGTAGGACGACAGGCCGTAGCTGATGCACCCCTCGCGCCGCTGGGCCTCGACGAACGGCTCGATCATGCCGTTGGTCTGCGCCTGCTCGCGAATCCAGCGGTCGGACAAAATCGACATTCCGATGGCCTAACGAGCCAGTCCGAAGGCATCAATTTGCCGCAAATCATTTCTGTGGATTGGGCGGCATCAGGATTCCCCAATTCAGATGAACCCGCCGCCGATTCGTCCACAGCCAATCCACGGTTGTGCTGCTTTCGTTCTCGGCCGATAATCACTGTATCTCATGGTGCGTGGGGACGCGCCGGCCTAGAGGATTCGCCATGGCCGAAATCGTCCGAATCGCCGAGTCTGCGTCCGAACCCGCAACCCCAATGCTTCCGCAAAACGTCGAGGCAGAGGCCGCGCTGCTCGGCGCTCTGATGATCGACAATAGGCTGGTCGAGGACGTCCAGCTTAAGCTCCGCCCCGACCATTTCTTCGAGCCGCTGCACGGCCGCATCTACGAGTCGATCCTGCGGATGACCGACGCCAACCGGGTCGCCAACCCGGTCACGCTGAAGCCGATGTTCGACGGCGACGAGGCGATGAAGGAGGTCGGCGGTCCGGCCTACCTCGCCCAGCTCACCGGCTCGGGCGCGGCGATCATCGGCGCGCGCGACTTTGCCGCGCAAATCTATGATCTGGCGTTGCTCCGCGCCCTCGTCGGCGTCGGCCGCGACCTGGTCGAAGGCGCGCTGGATACGAGCGAGGAGGTCGCCCCGCTCGCCCAGATCGAGCGGGCCGAGACTGAGCTCTACAAGGTCGCCGAGGAAGGCGGCGCCGAGGGCAAGGCCAAGAGCTTCGGTGACGCGTCCAAGCTCGCGCTCGAGATGGCCGAGCGCGCGCTCAACAGCGGCGGTCACCTGTCGGGCTTCACCACCGGCCTCGACAGCCTCAACACCAAGATCGGCGGGTTGCACAAATCCGACCTGACGATCGTCGCCGGCCGCCCCGGCATGGGCAAGAGCGCGCTCGGCACCAACTTCGCGGTCGCCGCGGCGCAGCGCTTCCTGCGCGACGCGGAAGACGGGATCGCGCCCGAGAAATCGGCCGGCGCGCCGGTCGCGCTGTTCAGTCTCGAAATGTCGGCCGACCAGCTCGCGACTCGCATCCTTGCCGAGCAGTCGGGCATCACGTCCGAGAACCTCCGCACCGGCCGGATCACGCAGCACGAGTTCCGCGACCTCGCCCGCGCCGCGGCCGAGCTGCAGAGCCTGCCGCTGTACATCGACGACACGCCGGGCCTGACCATCGCCGCGCTGCGCACCCGCGCCCGCCGCCTCAAGCGCCAGAAGGGCATCGGGATGATCGTGGTCGATTATCTCCAGCTGCTCCAGGGAACCGGCAGGGGGAACGACAATCGCGTCCAGGAGATTTCCGAGATCAGCCGCGGCCTGAAGCAGCTGGCCAAGGAACTCGACGTGCCGGTGATCGGGCTGTCGCAGCTGTCGCGCCAGGTCGAGCAGCGCGAGGACAAGCGCCCGCAGCTGTCGGATCTGCGGGAATCGGGCTCGATCGAACAGGACGCCGACATCGTCCTCTTCATCTATCGCGAGGATTATTATGTGAAGGGCGTCGAGGTGGAGATGCCGACCCCCGACGAAGCCGCGTCGAACCCCGAGCGCCGGCAAAAATACGAGGATTGGGACGCCAAATACCAAGCGGTGAAGGGCAAGGCCGAAATCATCGTCGCCAAGCAGCGCCACGGCTCGACCGGCATCGTCCGGGTCCGCTTCGACGGCCGCATCACCAAGTTCAGCGACGCCGCCGACGAGGGCTACCTGCCTGAGTTGCGCAACTAGATTCGTTCCGGGGTGGGGGACGAGGGCGCCGGCTTGGTCCGGCGCCCTCTGCGTTTCAGCGTCCGCGTTCGGCCGGCGCGGTCTGCTGCGGCGCGGGCTCCTGCGCCTGTCCGCCCCCCATCCAGCGGCGCATCCAACCGAACACTTCGTCATACCACTGGATCGAGTTCCTGGGCTTCAGCACCCAATGGTTCTCGTCGGGGAACACCAGTAGCCGCGACGGGACGTTGCGGCGCTGGAGCGCGGTGAAGGCAGCGATGCCCTGGGTATACGGGATGCGGAAGTCGTTCTCGCTGGTGATCACCAGCTGCGGAGTCTTCCAGTTTTGG
>DASRAY010000056.1:0-27063 GCA_035637935.1 Sphingomicrobium sp. | reverse complement strand
GGTTCAAGGACCTGGTTGAAACCCACATGGACGAGCTCGCCCACATGCTCTCGTCGGAACATGGGAAGGTCATCGCCGACGCCAAGGGGGACGTTCAGCGCGGGCTCGAGGTCATCGAATATGCCTGCGGCATCCCGCAGGCGCTGAAGGGCGAATATACCGTCGGTGCCGGGCCCGGGATCGACGTTTACTCGATGCGCCAGCCGCTCGGCATTGGCGCCGGGATCACCCCGTTCAACTTCCCGGCGATGATCCCGATGTGGATGTTCGGCATGGCGATCGCCTGCGGCAACGCCTTCATCGTCAAGCCGTCCGAGCGCGACCCGACCGTTCCGGTGCGGCTCGCCGAGCTGATGACGGAAGCGGGCCTGCCCGACGGCATCCTCAACGTCGTCCACGGCGACAAGGAGATGGTCGACGCGATCCTCGACCATCCCGACATCGCCGCGGTCAGCTTCGTCGGCAGCAGCGACATCGCCCAGTACATCTATTCGCGCGGCACCGCGCACAACAAGCGCGTCCAGGCGTTCGGCGGGGCCAAGAACCATGGCATCGTCATGCCCGACGCCGACCTCGACCAGGTCGTCAACGACCTTGCCGGAGCGGCATTCGGCTCGGCCGGCGAGCGCTGCATGGCGCTCCCCGTGGTCGTGCCGGTCGGCGAGGACACCGCGGACGCGCTTCGCGCCAAGCTGATCCCGGCGATCCAGGGCCTGCGCGTAGGCGTCTCGACCGACCCGGAGGCGCATTATGGCCCGGTGGTCAGCAAGGCGCACAAGGAGCGGATCGAGCAATACATCCAGCTGGGCATCGACGAGGGCGCCGAGCTGGTCGTCGACGGCCGCGGCTTCATGCTCCAGGGCCACGAGGAAGGCTTCTTCATCGGCCCGACCCTGTTCGACCACGTCACGCCCGACATGAAATCCTACAAGGACGAGATTTTCGGTCCGGTCCTGCAGATGGTCCGAGCGCCGGACTTCGAGGCGGCGCTCAAGCTCCCGTCCGAACACGAATATGGCAACGGAGTGGCGATCTTCACCCGCAACGGCCACGCCGCCCGCGAATTCACCGCCCGGGTCAACGTCGGGATGGTCGGGATCAACGTGCCGATCCCGGTGCCGGTCAGCTACCACAGCTTCGGCGGGTGGAAGCGCTCGGGCTTCGGCGACATCGGCCAGTACGGCCAGGAGGGCCTGCGCTTCTGGACCAAGAACAAGGTCGTGACCCAGCGCTGGCCCGACGGCTTCGTTGACGGCGCCGGCGACAAAGCCGCATTTCACATCCCGACCTTCGGCTGAGCGCCTGGAGTGAGCTTCGCGGCCTGAGGGATATCCGGCCCCGCAACCGCGTTGGGGCCATATGCTTCGCGCCATCGCGCCTGTAATCGCCTGCCTTGGAATGCTGACGATCGTCGCGTGCGGCGGCCGCGATCCGGTGGCGAAGGAAGCGAACAACACCGCCGGACTGCCGGCAATCAATGACGCGGTCCCGGATGCGACCGGCGCTCCGCCGGAGGAGGCGCGCCCGGCCCCGCAGGCGTCCGCGCCCGCTTCGGCGATCCCGGCCGCGCTTCACGGCCGCTGGGGGCTGACGCCCATGGACTGCACCTCGACCCGGGGGGACGCCAAGGGACTGCTCATGATCGGCCCGGCCGATCTCAAATTCTACGAATCGCGTGCTGTCCCCGGACCGGACACCCAAACTGGCAAGGACTCGATCACCGGCAATTTCGCCTTTACTGGTGAGGGGCAAACGTGGACGAAGTTCGAAGCGCTCGAGCTCAAAGGGCGAGAGTTAGTGCGTACCGAGAGCAACCCAGTAGCGAGCTTCACCTATGCGCGATGCAAGTAAATCCCTGCTCGTCATTGTCGCGGCCGCGGCGGCACTCGGCGCGTGCAAGCAATCGGCCAGCGAGAACAATGTCGCGATCACCGACATCAACAATGCCGCCCCCGGCGACATCGAGCAGCTGCCGCCGGATGAAAGCGTCGACACCTCGTCGAACGAGCTGATCAACGGCGCCGACAATGCCGACGTCAACGCCGACCTGAACGCGCCCGAGAACGCTTATTAGGCGGGCTTGCTGACATTCGGGCACGGCCCTAGAGCCGCCGCGCGATGACCCAGTTCGACCTTACCGAGGACCAGCGCCAGATTCAGGAGATGGCGCGCAAGTTCACCGCCGACGCGATCACGCCGTTCGCGGCCGAATGGGACGAGAAGCATATTTTTCCGAGGGAGACGATCCAGGAAGCCGCCGAGCTCGGCTTCGGTGCCATCTATGTCAGCGAGGAAAGCGGCGGAATCGGGCTCGGCCGGCTCGAGGCGGCGCTGATCTTCGAGGCGATGGCCTACGGCTGCCCGTCGACCAGCGCGTTCATCTCGATCCACAACATGGTCTGCTGGATGATCGACCGCTTCGGGTCGGCCGAGGTCAAGCAGAAGTATCTGCCGGCGATGATCACCATGGACCACATGGGCAGTTACTGCCTGACCGAGCCGTCATCCGGATCGGACGCGGCCGCGCTGAAGACCAAGGCGGTGCTCGACGGCGACCATTATGTTGTCTCCGGTTCCAAGGCGTTCATCTCGGGCGGCGGTGCGAACGACGTCATGGTGGCGATGGTCCGAACCGGCGAGGATGGTCCAAAGGGGATCTCGGCGCTGGTCATCGAGAAGGACATGAAGGGCGTCAGCTTTGGTGCCCAGGAGAAGAAGCTCGGCTGGCACTCGCAGCCGACCGCGCAGGTCAATTTCGACGAGGTCCGGGTGCCGGTCGCCAATCGCGTCGGCGGCGAGGGCGAAGGCTTCCGCATCGCCATGATGGGGCTCGACGGCGGGCGCCTTAACATCGGCGCCTGCTCCTTGGGCGGGGCCCAGCGCTGCCTCGACGAAGCGGTCAAATATACCAAGGAGCGCAAGCAGTTCGGCCAGGCGATTGCCGACTTCCAGGCGACCCAGTTCACTCTCGCCGACATGGAGACGGAGCTCCAGGCGGCGCGCTATTTGCTCTACGTCGCGGCGGCCAAGGTCACCGCCAACGCGCCCGACAAGACCAAGTTCGCGGCGATGGCCAAGCGGCTTGCGACCGACAGCGGCTCATCGATCGTCGATCGCGCGCTTCAGTTGCACGGCGGCTACGGCTATTTGATGGACTATCCGATCGAGCGCTTCTGGCGCGACCTTCGGGTCCACTCGATCCTCGAGGGCACCAACCAGGTGATGCGGGTGATCGTCAGCCGGGACCTGCTGCGCCAGTGAGTAAGCCCTCTCCCCTCGGGAGAGGGTTGGGTGAGGGAGACACTCAACGACCTCACCCTTCCGCCGCCTTCGGCGGCTCCCTCCCTCTCCCATTGGGAGAGGGGAAATGAGCGAAGACGTCATCATCACGACCGAAGGCGCGGTCGGGCGGCTCCGGCTCAATCGGCCCAAGGCGATCCACGCGCTGACCACGCAGATGTGCGAGGTGATGAGCGAGGCGCTGCTCAAGTGGCGCGCCGATTCCGCGATCGAGGCGGTGATCATCGATCACGCCGAGGGCCGCGGCTTCTGCGCCGGCGGCGACGTGGTGATGCTGTGGCGGAGCGGTGGCGCCGACGGCGAGGACGCGAAGCACTTCTTCTTCGCCGAATATCGCCTCAATCACCTGTTGTTCACTTACCCCAAGCCGACCGTCGCGATCATGGACGGGATCACCATGGGCGGCGGGGTCGGCATCTCGCTGCCGTGCGATTTCCGGATCGCGACCGAGAACACGAGGCTGGCCATGCCCGAGACGAGCATCGGCCTGTTCCCCGACGTCGGCGGCGGCTGGTACCTCCCGCGGCTGCCGGGCCGGGTCGGCGAGTTCATGGCGCTGACCGGCGCCCGGCTCGACGGCGCCGAATGCCATTACCTCGGCCTCGCGACTCATTATGTGCCCCAGGCGGCGCTTCCCGACCTGTTCGAGCGCGTCGGCAAGAGTCCGGCGCGACTCAACGGCGGCATCGGCGCGCTCGGCGTCACCCCGCCGGAGCCGAAGATCGCCGAGAATCTACCGGCGATCGCGCGCTGCTTCGCCAGCTACCGGCTCGAGGAGGTTATCGCCGCGCTCAATGCCGACGAGAGCGACTGGACGCAAACCGAGCTGGCGACGCTGCAGAGCAAGAGCCCGCTGTCGTGCAAGGTTTCGCTTCGGCTGATGGAGGTGGGCGCGGGTCGCGCCAGCTTCGAAGACGAAATGCGCGCCGAATATGCGCTGGCCAGCCGGGTCGTCCGCACCCACGACTTTCGCGAGGGCGTTCGCGCGCTGCTGATCGACAAGGACAACAACCCGCGCTGGGACCCGGCGACGCCCGAAGAGGTCGACGACGAAATGCTCGACGTCCTGTTTGCGCCGCTCCACGGGCAGGAAGCGTGGACGCCGTTCCCGGAGACCACACAATGAGCGACTACACCACCATCCTGGTCGAGCAGCGCGGCGCGGTGACGCTTGTCACCTTGAACCGGCCGCAGGCGCTGAACGCACTCAACAGCGAGGTGCTGAAGGAGCTGATCGATGCGTTCGGGAAATATGACGCCGAGCCGTCGCAGCGCTGCCTGGTCCTCACCGGCTCGGAAAAGGCGTTCGCCGCCGGCGCCGACATCAAGGAGATGGAGCAGCAGCTGTTCGCCGACATGTATTCGGCCAACTTCTTCGCCGGGTGGGAAAAGGTCACGGCGACGCGCAAGCCGTGGCTGGCGGCGGTCGGCGGCTATGCGCTCGGCGGCGGCTGCGAAGTCGCGATGATGGCCGACTTTATCATCGCCGCGGACTCTGCGAAGTTCGGCCAGCCCGAAATCAAACTCGGGGTGACGCCCGGCATGGGCGGCTCGCAGCGCATGGCCCATGCTGTCGGCAAAGCCAAGGCGATGGAGATGTGCCTGACCGGGCGGATAATGGACGCGGTCGAGGCCGAGCGCTCGGGGCTGGTGGCCAAGGTCGTGCCCGCGGCCGACCTGCTCGACGAGGCGCTGAAGACCGCCGAGGCGATCGCCGCCATGCCGCCGCTCGCCGCGATCGCCGCCAAGGAGATGATTAATGCGGCGTTCGAGATGCCGCTGGCACAGGGGATCAACTTCGAGCGACGGCTGTTCCACGGCCTGTTCGGGACCGAAGACCAGAAGGAAGGCATGACCGCGTTCGTAGAGAAGCGGCCGGGCAACTGGAAGGGCAGGTAATGGCCAGGATCGCATTCATCGGGCTTGGCCACATGGGCGGCGGAATGGCGCCGAACCTGGTCAAGGCGGGATATGAGGTGTTCGCGTTCGACCTGGTCCCTGAAGCGGTCGAGCATGCCGCCCACGGCGGCTGCGCTCCGGCCGCTTCGGCCGCGGCGGCGGTCAAGGACGCCGATGTGGTCATCACCATGCTCCCGGCGGCCAAGCATGTCCGCGCCGTGTTCCACGACGACATCGCGGCCAACGCCAGGCCCGGCACCTTGCTGATCGATTGCTCGACGATTGACGTGGCCAGCGCGCGCGAGGTGGGGGAGGGGCTAAAAGGCCTCGGCTTCGACTTCCTCGACGCGCCGGTCTCGGGCGGGATCGCGGCGGCGGCGGGCGGGACGCTGACCTTCATGGTTGGCGGCACCGACGAGCAGTTCGAGAAAGCGAAACCGATCCTCGAGCCGATGGCCAAGGCGGTGATCCACGCCGGTCAGCTCGGCGCCGGGCAGGCGGCCAAGATCTGCAACAACATGATCCTCGGTGCGACCATGGTCGCCACCTGCGAGGGGTTCGCGCTGGCCGAGAAGCTCGGGCTGAACTTGCAGACCTTCTTCGACATATCGTCCAAGGCTTCGGGCCAGAGCTGGTCGATGACGAGCTACTGCCCGGTGCCCGGAGTCGGGCCGGAAACGCCGGCCGACCATGATTATGAAGGCGGCTTCGCGGCCGCGCTGATGCTCAAGGACCTGAAGCTCGCGGCCGATGCGGCGCACAGCGTCGGCGCCTACACGCCGATGGGGGCCGAGGCCGAGCAATTGTTCCAGCGGTTCGTCGACCGCGGCGGCGGCAACAAGGATTTTTCGGGCATCATCAAGATGCTCGACGACAGCTGGCAGGTTCCGGAGGAGCAAGAATAACGATGCGTATTCAGTTGGTTGCAGCGACCGCGCTCGTGTCCCTGGCGGCGGCGAGTGTCGCCTTCGCCGCGCTTCCCAAAAACAAGGCCCTGGCCATCATGCACGACCGCCATGAGGGGATGGAGAAGATCGGCGACACCAACAAATTGCTCCGCCGCGAAATCACCTCGAGCTCGCCGTTCATGCCCGCGATCCAGTCCGGGGCGGCGACCATCGCCGGCCTGTCGGTCAGGGCCAACGGCTGGTTCCCGAAGGGTACCGGGCCGGAGCTGGGCAAGACCGGCGCCAAGCCCCAGATCTGGCAGAAGCCGCAGGATTTCGCGGCCAAGCTGCGCGGCTTCCAGGCCGCGGCGCAGGCGTTCAACGCCGCCGCCCGGTCCGGTGACATGGCCGCCATCAAGGCCCGCTACGCTGACCTCGGCGGCAGCTGCAAGGCGTGCCACGACAGCTATCGCGCGGAGATGCACCACTGACCGGCAAGCAGCCGGTCTGGGACCTGCCGGTCCGGCTGGTCCACTGGCTTCTCGCCGCGCTCATCGCGTTCAGCTGGTGGTCGGTGAAGAACCATCACACCGACTGGCACATCTGGTCGGGGATCGCGATCCTCACGCTGCTGGTCTTCCGCCTGCTGTGGGGCTTCGTCGGCAGCTCGACCGCGCGCTGGGCCGGCTTCGTTCGCGGCCCGCGCACCGTGCTCGGCTACTTGCGCGGCGGGTGGCGCGGGGCCGGACATACGCCGCTCGGCGCGATCAGCGTCGTCGCGATGTTCCTTGCGGTCGCGGTCCAGGTCGGCCTCGGCCTCGTCGCCGAGGATGAGGACGGGCTCTACACCGGACCGCTCGCCGGCCTGGTCAGCATCGACACGTCGGACACCGCGCGCGACATCCACGAACTGTGGTTCTACGTGATCCTCGGCCTCGTCGTCCTCCATCTGGCGGCGATCCTGTTCTACCGCCTCCGTGGCCAGGGACTGACGTGGCCGATGATAACCGGCCGCGCCCCCGCCGCGCCCGGGATCACCGCGATGCGACCCGGCAAATGGTGGGTCGCGCTGATCTGCCTCGCCGTCGCGCTCGGCATCAGCCGCTGGGTGGTCGCCGGTGCGCCCCTCCCTTGAAGGGAGGGGACAAGCGCGCCACATCGAGGGCATGCAGATCCGCACCGAACAGACGCCCAACCCGGCGACGCGCAAGTTCCTCCCCGGTCAGGCGGTGATGGACGCGGGCACGCGCGACTTCCCCGACGCCGCTTCGGCCGAGGCGTCGCCGCTCGCCGCGGCACTGTTCGCCAGCGGGCTGGTCGAGGGCGTGTTCTACGGCCGCGATTTCATCTCGGTGACCGCGGCCCCGGCCGTGTCCTGGTCCGACCTCGAGCCGGTGGTCGTCGAGAGCCTGCTCGATCATTTCGTCAGCGGCGCTCCGCTGTTCGCGCCGGGCACGGCCGCGGGCATCCATGTCGCGGCCGAGGCGGATTTCGAGGAAGACCCGGCGGATGCCGAGATCATCGATCAGATCAAGGAACTGATCGAGACCCGGGTCCGCCCGGCGGTCGCCCAGGACGGCGGTGACATCGCCTACAAGGGCTATCGCGACGGGCATCTCTACCTGACCATGCACGGGGCCTGCTCCGGCTGCCCGTCGTCGACCGTGACCCTGAAGCGCGGGATCGAGAGCCTGATCCGTCATTACGTGCCCGAAGTGGAGACGGTTGAGGCCGTCTAAACCAAGGACTTGCGGCATCGCGTCGCATGTGACCATCATCGCCCCATGATCCTGGCGTTCGACACGTCCAGCGCAGCCTGCACCGCCGCTTTGTTCGACGGGGCGGGAAGGATCGTCGCTCAGCGGGACGAGGTGATCGGTCGCGGCCACAGCGAGCGGCTGGTGCCGATGCTCGCCGAATTGCTCGAGGGCCGGACGGCGGCTTCGATCCTCGTCGGGGTGGGGCCAGGCAGCTTTACCGGCATCCGCGTCGGCATCGCCGCCGCCCACGGCCTCGCGATCGGCTGGGACGCCGAGCTTGCGGGGATGTCGTCGCTCGCGCTGCTCGCGGCGGGTGTCGAAGGAAGCGGCGAGGTGGGGGCGGCGGTGGCCGGTGGTCACGGCGAACTGGTCGTTCAGCAATTCGGCGGCTTCGGTATCGAGTCGGCGAGCGACTTCTCCAGTCTCCCGCCCGCCGAGGCGGCAGCCGCGACCGGAGTACGGCTGGTTATTGGCTCCGGCGCGCGCCAGCTCGTGGACGCGCGCGGCTGGGGCGAGGCGCGGGAAGCGTGGCCGTCGGCGGCCAATGCGCTGAAGATGCCGCCGGCGCTTCGGGCCCTGCCGCCCAAGCCGGTCTACGCGCGCGCGCCCGACGCGCGCCCGAAGCAGGCCGCGTGATGGCGACGATCGAAAACCCGGTGCGGATCGAGCGCGGCACGTCCGACGATCTCGATGCGGTGATGGAGGTCATGGACTCGGCCTTCGGCAGCCGCTTCGGCGAGGCGTGGACCCGCTCGCAGTGCGCCGGCATCCTGCCGATGGCCGGAGTGTCGCTGATGCTTGCGCTGGATCGGCGCGAGCATGGCACGGCGGCCTTTTCCTTGTCCCGCAATGTCGCCGACGAAGCCGAGCTGCTCCTGCTCGCCGTTGCCCCAGCGCATCGCCGGCGGGGGATCGGCCGCAGCTTGCTCAACGATTTCATCGACCGTGCGCGGGTGGGCGGGGTCAGGCGAGTCCACCTCGAAGTGCGCGACGGCAACCCGGCAATCGGAATGTATCGTTCCGCCGGCTTTTCGCCGATCGGCCGACGCCGCAACTATTACCACGCGCCGGACGGGCAACAATTCGACGCGCTCACCTTCTCGCTCGATCTCTAATCTTCGGCTGATCTAGCCGATCCGGTTCACGCTATTGCAGCGCGACCCGGACCCCCTTAATGCCGATACTGTCGCGCAACGGACTCGCTCCGCGCGGCATTTTGCTCGGACAGAAAGCACCACCATGGACAATGAAGCGACAGAAGACACGTTACTGACATTGACTGCCGACATCGTTGCTGCGCACGTCAGCAATAACAGCGTTGCCGTCAATGACTTGCCCAATCTTATTCAGAACGTCCACGCCGCGCTGAACGGGATTTCGGGCCAGTCTTCCGCTCCGGAGCCGAAGCCGGAGCCCAAGGTGCCGATCCGCTCGTCGGTCAAGCCCGATTATATCGTCTGCCTCGAGGACGGTAAGCGGCTGAAGATGCTCAAGCGGCACCTGATGACCCACTACAACATGACTCCGGACCAGTACCGGCAGAAATGGGGCCTTGCAGCGGATTATCCGATGGTCGCTCCCAATTACGCCGAGCAGCGCCGGACCCTTGCCAAGTCGATCGGACTTGGCACCAAGCGGCGCAAGACTCGCGGGGGCAAGTAACGACGGGGGACGAGGCAATCCGGCGCACCGGTTGCTTCGTCGCCACCTCCGGCGAGCGCGTCGCCCGCTTGCGTCCGCGGCCTCGTCGCTGCAATCATCGCTCATGTTAAAGACCCAATCCGTCCAGGCGATCGTCGCGCAGCTTGGCGCCATCTTCGATGAATCGGTCGCCAACCTCCGCGAATCGCTGACCGCCTATCTCGAGCGGGGCGAGTTGCCCGATCCGAAGGAGCGCGCCGCAGGTCGCTTCGCCTATCCCGAGCTTAGGATCGACTATCATCCGACCGCACCGCGTCCGGCAACCGCGCCGGTGCGTGCGTTCGCCCGGCTCAACGAAGCGGGTTGCTACGCAAGCAGCATCGCTCGCCCCGAGCTGTTCCGCGACTATCTCACCGTCCAGCTCCAGCACCTCATCGACGATTATGGAGTGGAGATCGCGGTCGGGCGGTCGGCGAGCGAAATTCCCTATCCCTACGTGATCGACGAAAGCGGGATCGAGATCGGTGGAGTTAGCACGACCGAGCTGTCGCGCTGGTTCCCGTCGAACGAGCTGGTTCACATCGGTGACGAGGTCGCCGACGGCAACCGCATGGACACCGTCCCCGAGTGCCGCCCGCTGGCATTGTTCGACGCGCCGCGAACCGACTTCAGCCTGGCTCGGCTCAGGCACTACACCGGCACACCAGCGGAACATTTTCAGCATTTCGTGCTGTTCACCAACTACGTCCGCTACGTCGACGAGTTCGTCGCCTTCGCGGTCGACGCGCTGCGTCGCAAGGACAGTCCGTACCAGGCCTTCTCGGTCCCCGGCGCACTGTACGAGCCGGGCGAGTTGACCAATGCCGAGGCCGAGATCGCCGCCGGTCGCTGGCGCCGGCACCAGATGCCGGCCTACCATCTGATGGCCGAAGGCCGCGGCGGGATCACCCTCGTCAACATCGGCGTCGGCCCGTCCAATGCGAAGACGATCTGCGATCATATCGCGGTGCTTCGGCCCGAGGTGTGGCTGATGATCGGTCATTGCGGCGGCCTGCGGCCGAGCCAGACGATCGGCGACTATGTTCTCGCCCACGCTTACTTGCGCGACGACCATCTGCTCGACGACGTCCTTCCGCCGGAAATCCCGGTCCCGGCGATCGCCGAGGTCCAAAAGGCGCTGTTCGAGGCGGCGATGATGGTCACCGGCGAGGACGAGGACGACCTCAAGCGGCGTCTCCGCACCGGGACGGTGGTCACCACCGACGACCGCAATTGGGAGCTTCGCTACACCGCCTCCTCGCGCCGCTTCAACCAGAGCCGGGCAGTGGCGATCGACATGGAATCGGCGACCGTCGCCGCCCAGGGCTATCGGTTCCGGGTGCCCTACGGGACCCTGCTGTGCGTGTCGGACAAGCCGCTCCACGGCGAGCTCAAGCTTCCCGGCCAAGCCAATGCTTTCTACGAGCGGGCGATCAGCCAGCATTTGCGCATCGGCATCGAGACCCTGACGCTGCTCAAGCGCGAGGGCGACGGGCTCCACTCGCGCAAGCTGCGCAGCTTCGACGAGCCGCCGCTGCGTTAGGGCCCGGTATAGCGGATTCGATCGGGGGCGGGCGGGGCCTGACCGCCGGCGATCCACGCGACCAGCGCATCGAGGTCGACGATGCCCTTGTCCGTGATCTCGGTACCCGCGGTGAACCCGGTGAGGCCGTCCCCGCCAGAGGCGAGGAAATTGCTCGCCGCGACGCGGTAGTGCTCAGCGGCATCAATCGGCTTGCCGTTCAGCCGCACGTCCGAAACCCGGTCCCCGGACGGCCTTTTCATGTCCAGCCGATAGGTGCAGCCGGCCGAGCAGGCGAGCCCCCTCGGCCTCGATCCGGGGGTTTTGAGGTCGTTGCGATATTGCTGCTCGAGGATGGCATCCAGCTGCTCACCGGTCAGGGTCATCACCACGAGATTGTTGCCGAAGGGCATCATCGCGAACGCCTGGTCATATTTGATGTCGCCGGCCGGCAGGCTGACCCGAACCCCCGTCGCATTGACCAGCGCCAGCTGCGCGCCGCCATTCTCCGGCGCACTGGTCGCGGCGAGCATCGAATCGGCGACCAGGTCGGCGGCCGGGCTCTCGAAATCGTCGACATCGTTGGGTGCCGCAGCGGCCAGCCGGCCGATCACACGATTAGCGATCGGCGCCACCGCCGTCGCGTAGCGCGCGACCAGGGCATTCTCGGCCGCGTCCTCGCCGCGTTCGCCATTGCCGACGACGACGTTGTGCGCGTCCTGGCGGACCAGGCGGTGGGTGGCGCGATCGAAGGCGAGCGTGAGGTCCGTGACGAAATAGCCGTACTTGCCGGCGCTGGTGAGCAGCCGGCCGGCACCGGCGTCGGGCGTCGAGCGGCAGATATAGGCCCAGTGGGTGTGGCCGGAGACGATGGTCGTGATCGCCGGGTCGAGCCGCTCGACGATCGGCGAAATCTCGCCAGTGAACTGGTCGCAGCCGTTGCCGACCGTGAATTGCGGCGTCCTCCCGCCCTGGTGGATCAGGAGCACGATCGCGTCGGCGCCCTCCGCCTTGAGCTTGGGCGCCAGCGCATTCGCGGTCGCCGCCTCGTCAGCGAAGGTCAGGCCCCTGACCCCGGACGGCGTCACGATGCTGCCGGTACCTTTCAACGTCATGCCGATGAAGCCGATGGTGATCGTCCCGGCAGGCGTGTCGAACCGCTTCAGCGCAGTCGCCGGGAAGATCGTCGATCCGTCCGACTGGATCACGTTTGCCGCGAGGTAGCGAAAACGGGCCCCACCGAACCGCTCGACCGCGCACGGGACGCGGCGGGTGTATTGCGCGCAGCCGCCGGCCTGCATCCGCTTCAGTTCCTCGCTGCCGCGGTCGAACTCGTGATTGCCGACGGAATTGAACTCGAGCCCGAGCAGGTTCATCGCCTCGATCGTCGGCTCGTCGAGATAGTTGGCCGAAATCAGCGGGGAGGCGCCGATCGTATCGCCGGCGGAGACGGTGACCGTGTTGGGATGCCCGTCGCGAAGGCCCGCAAGCGCCGCCGCGAGGTGCGCCGCCCCGCCGCTGACGATCTTGCGCTTGCTCCCGTCCGCCTCCGTCACTTCGACCGGCGGCGGAGTCTCGATGTTGCCGTGGAAGTCGTTGAAGGCGAGCAGCTGGACCTCGATGGGCGCCGCTGGAGCGGTCACCGGCGTCGGACGCTGGACGGAGCAACCGGCAAGGCTCAGGGCCGCGACTGCGGCGACTCCCGCACGGATCATCGCTGCGCAGTACCTCCTGCGACCGGCTGCGGCCGCGAGTAGATGTCGTTGAGATAGGCCGCGAGCCGGACTCCGGCCTGTTGGAGCCGCTGCTCCATCAGCGGAGTGAATTTGTAGACATAGCCGTAGGACAGGTCGGGCAGGGGCCTTTCGCCCTTCTTCGGCTTGCCCTCGACCCTCTTCGGCGGCGGGATGTTGGCGTAAATTTCCTCGCGATACTGGGCGCTCTCGCTGATCCAGTCGCGCGGGTTGACGTCCCACCATTTGACGACGTCCGCCTCGCTCGTGTGCCGGACGAGCTTCGCGGCGAGCTCCGTGTAGGAATATTGCTCGTCGTCGACCATGGCGGAATCCCACACCGCGTGAAGGTTGGTCGGCTTGCCGAACCAGCTGACCTTCACGTCATTGCCGCCGCGGTCGCAGCATTTGCCGACGTGGAGGGGCTGGTGGAGGTCGCCGACCAGGTGGACGATGAAGCGCAGCGCGAGCTGCTTGTCGGCAAGGCTCGCGCCCGGGTCCTCGAGCGTGCGCCGGAAGCGACCGAGCGCCTCGAGCGCGTCGCCTTCGGGCGGGGCATGGTCGTAGGTGATCCCGTCGAGCGTCACGTAATGCCACGGGGTCGCGGTCTTCTGCCAGAACGGCTCCGGGGCCGAGCGCATGTCGTCGGGCCAGGTTGCGGCCTCGTCGAGACTCTCCGCACCGCCGAGAAGCTGGCGAATGTGCGCCCGCGCCAGCCCGGACAATTGGGTGTCGGCGATCGCGGCCACGACCCGGTGGCCGGTCTTGCCCCAGGCCAGAGCGGGTGAGGGGAGGACGGCCATGGCGGCCGCGGCGATAAGCAGGACTCTCGATCTCATGGTGTTCGCCCCGGGATTCGACTGTCTAGCGCATGGCGCCTGCCCACGCCTAAAGACAAGAGCATGACTCAAGATGAACTGCTCCAGCTCGCCCGCTCGGCCGCGCACAAGGCCTATGCGCCTTATTCGCGCTTCCGCGTCGGCTGCGCGGTCGAATCGGTCGACGGCGAGGTCGTCACCGGGGCGAACATGGAGAACGCCTGCTACCGGCTCGGCATCTGTGCCGAGCAGAGCGCGCTGAGCGCCGCCCAGCACGCCTTCGGCCTCGCCCGTGTGGCGCGGCTGGCGGTCGTCGGCGGAAGCGGCCCGATCGTCTGCACGCCGTGCGGCGGCTGCCGCCAGGCGATCCTCGAGGCGGCGCAGCTCAGCAAAGTCGACGTCGAGATCCTGTGCGCAAGCGGCGACGGCAGCCGGGTCGAGCGCTTCACCATCGCCGAGCTGATTCCGCACGGCTTCGGTCCGGCGAACCTGGGCGAGTCGGAACCGGTCTAGGCGAGCCTCGGGACCAACGCCTCGAAAACGGCCGGGTGCATGGGGTTCGCGAACTCGATCCCAGCGTAAAAACCATCGACCCAGCAGACGATCCCTTCGAGCGGGTCGAGCCGGTCGAACTTGACCCACACCCGCTCCTCGAGCTGCGGGCGCTCGACGAACTCGAGCCGGCAGCCGAGCGGCGAGGCGTCGAATACCCGCACGCGGTAGGTGTGCTGCCCCGAGCGCCGCAGCGCGACCTCGGCGTTAACCGCCACCCGCTCGGTCCGGCGGCTGGTGAAGCCGTGCGGCTGCGCGCCTTGTGCATCCTTGCTGGCCATTGCGTGCCCCCCGACACGAGCCAAAGCGCAGTGATGAATCAGCCGGGGCCCGCTGGCGAGCCAGGACTGATCCGGAATGGATGGTGATCGCGCGAGAGTTGAGGCTTGTGCGGCGAAAGCAATGACCTAAAACCGGATCATCCGGGGCGGGCTTTGTAACGGAGTGAGCCATGCCGACCATCACCGGAACATCGGGCAACGATACGCTGATCGGAACGTCCGGCGACGACCTGATCGAAGGCCTTGACGGAAACGATACGCTGATTGGCCGCGGCGGGAACGATACGACCGACGGCGGACCGGGCGACGACGTCCACGTGGTCGAGGACGCCGGCGACATCGTCATCGAGGATGCCGGCGAAGGAAACGACACAGTCGTCTCCCGAGTCAGTTATACGCTCGGCGCGGGTGTTTCCGTCGAGACGATGACGACGATCGACGCGGCCGGCACGCAGGCGATCAACCTCACCGGAAACGGGCTCGCGCAGAGCATCTACGGCAATGCCGGGAACAACATCCTCGATGGCGGCGGCGGCGCGGACTATCTGGCCGGCCTCAGCGGCAATGACACCTATCTGATCAACGATCCGCTCGTTCGGATTGCCGAAGCTCCGGGCGACGGCGACGACGAAGTCATCACCAGCGTCAGCTACGGACTTATCGCCGGAGCCTGGGTCGAGACGCTGCGGACCAACGACGCCGCCAGCACAGCGGCGTTGACGCTGATCGGGAACGAAATCCCCAACAGCATCTACGGTAACGCCGGCGACAACATGATCAACGGAGGGGGCGGCAACGACTATCTCGTCGGGCTCGAAGGCAACGACTATATCATCGGCGGCGGCGGCACCGACGTCATGCTGGGCGGTGCCGGCAACGACACCTACACGATCGACCTCGCGGTGGGCGACACGGTCCGGGTCGAAGGCGGCGACTTTCCAACTTCCGGCACGATCCTCGACCTTGGCGACGGCGAGAACATCCTAGTCCGAGTTAATACGGGCGGGGGAAACTTCCAGGACCAAATTCTGTCGATTTCGCGGCTGTTCGCCCTGGACTCGATTTTCGAGAGCTCGAACGAGGGCAACGATGTGGTGCTGGCTCACACGAGCTATGCGGTGTCCGCGACCGACCAGGTCGAAGTCCTCGTCGCCGCAGAGGGCACCGCGGACATCGCCCTGCGCGGCCCCAGGTTTCGTCCCATCAGCATCTACGGAAATGATGGCGACAACATCCTCTCGGGCGGCGACGGCAACGACTATCTCGTCGGGAGCGGAGGAAGCGATACGCTCCGGGGTTCCTTCGGCGAAGACACATTGCTCGGCGGCGACGGCGACGACATGCTCGACGGCGGCGATTCCGACGACATTTTATTCGGCGGCAGCGGCAATGACACGCTCATCGGCGGCAACAACAATAACATCCTGGTCGGAGGAACGGGTGACGACAACTATGTCGTTCGCTCGCGGTTCGATCAGATCACGGAGCTTGCGGGCGAGGGATTTGACAGGGTCGAAGTCCAGACGCCGTTCTACGCGTTGGCCGCGGGCATCTCGATCGAAGTGCTGACCGCTCCATCCTTTGCAGGCGGCCCTATCTCGATCAGCGGCAACGAGCTCGATCAGACGATCATTGGAAGTAGCGGCGATGACCAGCTGCGTAGTGGCGGCGGAGCCGATACGCTGATTGGCGGATTCGGCAACGACACTTATTACATCAGCGACGGGCGCGAAACGATCGTCGAGCTCGCCAACGGTCAAGGTTTTGCCGACACTCTCTACACCAGCACCGATTATGTGCTGAACGCCGGCGCCCAGGTCGAGATCCTTTCCACCGTCTGGCAGTATGGCGACGAGGACATCGACATCACCGGCAACGAGTTCGGCGGTGGGCAACGGCTGATCGGCAACTTCGGCAGCAATGTGCTCGATGGCAAAGGCGGAGCGGATACGCTGATCGGCCTCGGCGGGGCGGACACCTTTGCGTTCACCACTGCGCTCGGCGGCGACAATGTCGACACGATCGTCGACTTCGAGTCCGGGATCGACACGATCGCGCTCGACGATGCGATCTTCACCGCGCTGCCGCCCGGCGACCTCGACCCCGAGGCGTTCGCCACCGGCACGGCGGCGAGTGAGGCCGACGACCGAATCATCTACGATCCCGCCACCGGCAATCTGTTCTACGATGCCGACGGGAGCGGGGCCGGAGCGGCGGTGCTGTTCGCTCACCTGAACAACGCACCGACGGTAGCGGCCACGGATTTCTCGGTGATCTAGCTGCTCATTTGACCAGTCCGGCGGCCCGCATCTCGGCAACGCTGACCACGCCGTCCTTGTCGGCGTCCATGCGGTCGAAGTTGGCGAGCTTGGCGGTGCGAAATTCGACCAGCGTGATCCGGCCGTCCTTGTTGAGGTCGGCCTCGGCAAGGACTGGACCGGCGCCCGCCGGCCGCGGCGTAACGACCATTCGGTCGAACTCGGCCGCGCTCAGCTGGCCGTTCTTGTCCGTGTCCAGGCTGACGAACAGGGCCCGGGCCGCGGCGCGCGCCTTGAGCAGGTTAGCGGCCTGCTCATATTGTTCGATCTCGGCCCTCGTAACGATCTTGTTGTGGTCCGCATCCATCTTGGCGAACTCGCCGTCCATGGTGCGGATGAAGTCGGCGCGGGGCACGGGCACGGCGGCGGACGTCGCCGGCGCCTTGCCGGCCGGGGGAGCGGCCACGGCGGTAGCCGCAACCAGCCCCAGCGCGACGAACAAGCCTGTTACGCGGTCGATCACTTCGAAAGCCCTCCCTCGCGGCTTCGCAGCATAAGCCGACTCTGCCGCGCCGGGGAAGTGGCGGGAAGTTCGTCCCTGGCCGAAGGCCGGGGAGGGGGACCATGCGCAGCATGGTGGTGGGGTAACTGGTGCTGCCGCCTTCTACCCCACCACCATTTCCTCTGCGGGAAATGGTCCCCCTCCCCACCTCCGCTTCCGCGGGGCCGTCGCGCTGGTCTGGGTCGCTGTGGATGACACACCTACCGCCAGCGAGCTGCTCCCGCTCGCGGCCGCTTCGGTGCCGAGCGCGGTCGAGCTGGTCCCAGTCGCGTCGGCACGTTCGCCGAGGGACGTCGAGTTGCTCCCCGACGCTGTCGCGTCGGCGCCGACCGCAGTCGCGAAGTTGCCGCTCGCCTGCGCGCCGTTGATGTCGCCGTCGTTGCTGTCGCCGCCGATCGCGATCGACGATGTGCCGACCGCATCGCTCTCGTTGCCGATGGAAATTGCGTCCGTCTGGCTGGCCGTGGAATTGTGACCGACCGCGACTGCGCCGGTCGTCGAGGCCGTGGCACCGACGCCGCAGGCGAGGCGATCGTCGACGCCGGCGGAACTGGCGCCGCCGTCGGATCCGCGGCATCGGCGACGCCGTTGTTGTTGGAATCGAGAATGCACTCGTCCGCACGTGCCGGCTGCGGTGCGACGACGATGCTCACCGCCGGTGCGCCCAGCGCGAGCGCGATGACGGCAGCGCTGCTGCCCAGCGTTCCGAGCTTGATCATGATCAATACTCCCCCTGTCGGCCGATCGACATTACCGGCTTGAGCGGAGCTCGACCCCTCGGACGCGGGACGGCAGCGATACGACCGCACCCCCATCGGCTCTGTCGGAGCCTGAGCGATCCGTCTCGTCGGCGTAACAAAATGTAATGTGCCGGACAATCAGCGGCGGTTGGCCGCTCCCCGGCCGAACCGAGCCTACTTCAGCTTGATCTCGCGCAGCCGCTCCTGGAGGTAGTCGTTGGCGGTGATCGGCGGCCATTTGGGCTGCTCGCCGACCGGCACCGTTCCGGGCAGCGGCTCGATCAGGAAGTCCGACCGGAAGTGAAGGAAGAAGGGCATCGAGTAGCGCGACTTGCCACGCCGCTCGGGCGGCGGGTTGACGACGCGGTGGGTGGTCGAGCGCAGCTTCCCGTTGGTCAGCCGCTGCAGCATGTCGCCGATGTTGACCACCAGCTCGCCGGGCTCGGGCGAGACGGGAATCCAGCGGCCGTCCTTGGTCAGCAGCTCGAGGCCCGCTTCCTCGGCGCCGAGCAGCAGGGTGATGGTGTTGATGTCCTCATGCGCCCCGGCGCGGACGTTGCTGCCCGGCTCGCCCTGGATCGGCGGGTAATGGAGCAGGCGCATGACGGAATTGCCGTCGCGCACGGTGTCTATGAAATAATCCTCGTCAATGCGCAGGAAGCGGGCGATGGCCTTGAGGATTTTGAGGCCGGTGCGGTCGAAGGTCGCGAACAATTCCTCGAACGTGTCGCGGAAGCCCGCCAGCTCGGTCGGCCAGACATTGTCGGGCATGTGGTCGCGAAACGGGTGGCCATGCGCCAGCTCGCGGCCGACGTGCCAAAACTCCTTAAGGTCGAAGGCGGTCGCGCCCTTGGCAGTCTCGATCCCGAACGGCGTGTAGCCGCGCGCCCCGCCGCCGCCCTCGATGTGATAGCGACGCTTGGTCGCGTCGGGCAGCGCGAAGAACGCCTTCGCCTGGTCCTCGGCGCGCTGGATCAGAGCGTCGGGGATGCCATGGTCGGCGATGATGGCGAAGCCATATTCCTCGAAGCTGCGCCCGAGTTTCTGCGCGAAGCCGTCGGGGTCGCGGTCGGCGTCCTTCAGGGAAACGGACGCAACGTGGTCGTCGGTGATCGTGGCCATGGGACTCTCATACCGTCATGCTGAACTTGTTTCAGCATCCATTTACGCGAAGCACGGTGTGGGGTGGAGGAATGGACCCTGAAACAAGTTCAGGGTGACGGCCTGCTGGGGCCGTCAAATCATCAGTCCCGCCAGCGCTGCGCTCATCAAATTGGCGAGCGAGCCGGCGAGCAGCGCGCGGAGGCCGAGCCTGGCGATCACCGGCCGCTGATTGGGCGCGAGGCCGCCGGTGACCGCCATCTGGATGGCGATCGAGCTGAAATTGGCGAAGCCGCACAGTGCGAAGGTGACGATCGCCCGGCTGCGGTCGGACAGGACGGCGGGCCCCATCTGACCGAGGTCGATGAAGGCGACGAACTCGTTGAGGACCAGCTTGGTGCCGAACAGCCCGCCCGCGGTCAGCGCTTCCTTCCACGGGATGCCGATCAGGAACATGAAGGGCGCGAACACATAGCCGACCAGGCGCTGGAAGCTGAGGTCGGGAACCCCGACCATGTTGCCGAGCCCGCCGAGGAGACCGTTGGCGAGCGCGACCAGGGCCACGAACGCCAGCACCATCGCGCCGACCGCGACCGCGAGCTTGACGCCGGTCTGCGCGCCCTGGGCGGCGGCCATGATGATGTTGGCGGGCTTGACGCCTTCCTCGAACGTCTCGGCGACCTCCACCTTCTGGTCCTCGAGGGCGTCGGTGTCCTGGGGATCGTCGGGCATGATCATCTTGGCCATCAGGATTCCGCCCGGCGCCGACATGAAGGCCGCGGCGAGCAAATAGGGCAGATAGCGCTCGCCAAGCAGGCTGGCGTAGGCGGCGAGGATGGTTCCGGCGACTCCGGCCATCCCGACCGTCATCACCGTGAACAGCCGCGACGGCGGCAGCGCGGCGAGATAGGGCCGGACGACCAGCGGCGATTCGGATTGCCCGACGAAGATGTTGGCAGCCGCGCTTAGCGATTCGACGCGGCTGATCCCCGTGACCCAGCCGATCGCCCCGCCCACCCAGCGCACGATCCGCTGCATGATGCCGAGATAGTAAAGGATCGCGACGAGGCTGGCGAAGAAGATGATCACCGGCAGCGCGGCGATGGCGAAGGTGTTTGCCAGCGGATTCTTATCGGCCGGGCCGAACAGGAACTCGGTGCCCTTGTTCGCATAACCGAGCAGGTTGGCGACTCCAAAGGATAGGGTCTTGATCGTTGCAACGCCGATATCGGTCTTGAACACGAACAAGGCGATCGCCGCCTGAAGCGCGAACGCGGCGCCGACGACCCGCAGCCTGATTGCCTTGCGGTTAGCCGAAAGGAGCCAGGCGAGCGCAAGAATGGCGGCGATCCCGGCGATGCCGAGCAATCTCTGATTCAGCACTGTACAGGCTCTCCCCGCCCTACCAGACCATGCCTTGCGTAGCGGCTGCGGCGGCGTCGTCCAGCAATTTCAATGCCTCTTCAGGGGTCTCGGCGACCAGCAGCTGCCGGCGTCGCCGCTCCGACATGAAGCCGGATTCGGTCGCATGGTCGATGAACTCGATCAGCCCGTCCCAATAGCCGTCGACGTTGAGCAAGCAGAAGGGCTTCTTGTGGAAGCCGAGCGCATTCTCGCTCCACGCCTCGAACAGCTCGTCGAGCGTGCCGATGCCGCCCGGCAGGCACAGGAAGCCGTCGCTAAGCTCGCTCATCACCGCCTTGCGCTCGCCCATCGTGTCGACGCGGTGAAGCTCGGTCAGCCCGGTGTGCGCCACCTCTAGCTTGACCAACAGCTGCGGGATCACGCCGTAGACCTTGCCGCCGAGCTCGAGCACGCTGTCCGCGACCAAACCCATGAGCCCGAGCCGGCCGCCGCCGTAGACGAGGTCGACGCCGTGCTCGACCATCGCTTTGGCGGTCGCACAGGCGCATTCGGGGAAGACCGGCTGCGCGCCGGGCGCCGAGCCGCAATAAACCGCGAGCCGCTTGATATGGTTCACAGGTCGACCAGCTGCTTGAGGTCCGCCTCGGGCCGGGCGCCGAAGTGCGAAATGATTTCGGCCGCGCACAACGATCCCGCTTCGAGGCAATCGCGGACGCTTCGCCCGCGGCACATCGCCGACAGGAAGCCCGCCGCGAACAGGTCGCCGGCGCCGGTGGTGTCGACGATTTTGTCGACCGGCACCGCCGGAACCTCCACGACATGATCCCGGAATGCCGCAAGCGCGCCGGCGGCGCCGCGCGTGATCACCAGTTGGTCGACCTTGCCCGCCAGAGCGAGAATGCAATCGTTGATCTCGCCGCACCCCGTCAGGTGGCGGATTTCATCCTCGTTGCCGAACAGGATGTCGACGACGCCGTCATCGATCATCTGCTGCACGCCCCGGCGGCGATCGCCGAGGCACAGGCTTTCGGACAGGGTGAAGGCGACCATCCGTCGCGCCGAATGGGCGATCTCCGCCGCCTTCAGCATCGCCTGCCGCGGCCGCTCGGGACCCCACAGATACCCCTCGAGGAAGGTCACCGAGGCGGCGCGGATCATGTCCTCGTCGAGCGCCTCGGAGGTCAGCTCATGGCTCGCCCCCGGCGATGTGTTCATCGTCCGCTGGGCGTCCGGCGTGACCAGGATCAGGCAACGGCCGGTCGGCGGCGGGCTCGCCATCCGTGTGGTCTCGAAATGCACGCCGAGCGAATGCATGTCATGGGCGAAAATCTCGCCGAGCTGGTCGTCGGCGACCTGGCCGACGAAGCCCGCGTTTAGCCCAAGCGCGGCGACCCCGGCCATGCTGTTGGCCGCCGAGCCGCCGCTGATCTCGCGCGCCGGGCCCATCGCCGCGTACAGCTCGTCCGCCTGTTCGGTGGTCAGCAGCTGCATCGAGCCCTTGGTCAGGCCGCGAGCGACGATGAAATTGTCGTCGCAGGTGGCGATCACGTCGACGATCGCGTCGCCGATCGCCACCACGTCGAGATTGGGAGAAGTCACGGGTCGCGTGGCTAGCGGCGCTTGCGCCGCCGCGCAAACGCGTTACGCCTCGCGCCATGACGACCGAAGTCGAAGCCGCCGCGCGCGAGCCGCAACCCGCACCGCCGATCCCCCTGTCGCTGTTCGCGTTCGCGCTGTTCTACGGCGGCATGGTGTGCATCGCCGGAGTGCTCGGCAACAAGCAGGTGGCGCTGGGCCCGCTAGCGGTCGAGGCCGGCATTTTCGCCTTTCTGCTGCTGGTGGTGACGTCGAGCTCGGTTGCCGAGCTGCACGGCCGCGCGACCGCCAACCGGCTGGTCCTGATCGGCTT
Organism: Sphingomicrobium sp.; assembly: GCA_035637935.1. Taxonomy (GTDB): domain Bacteria; phylum Pseudomonadota; class Alphaproteobacteria; order Sphingomonadales; family Sphingomonadaceae; genus Sphingomicrobium. The sequence continues at coordinate 4,696 of DASRAY010000056.1, read as the reverse complement.
CGTGCCGCTGATCGTGTCGCTGCTGTTGAGTCTGGTCGTGCTGGCGGTGCCGGCATCGCCCGAGATGGACCCGCAGCGCCTCGCGGCGTTCGAGACGATGATGAGCGGAACGCCGCGCATCTGGCTCGGCGGAATCCTCGCCTACGGCATTTCGACCTTCCTCAACGTGACCATCTTCAGCCGGCTCAAGGCGAGCGAGGGCGCGGGCCTGCTGTGGCTTCGGGCCGCAGTCGCGAGCGTCCTTAGCCAGGTGGTCGACACCCTGATCTTCATCTCGGTCGCATTTTACGGGGTGTTTCCGATCGGCCAGCTGATCCTCGGCCAGATGCTCGCCAAGGTCGTTCTGTCGGCCGTGCTCGTCCCGCCGCTGGTCTATGCCTTCGTCGCGCTCGGCCGCTCGCTCGACCGGCGCGGGTAAGAATCTCAAGCCCCCTTGATTGACTCGCTCATAAGTGCTGCTTTCGTGTCGAGTCGCGGGGGCGACTGAACGGGGAAGCGTGTTCTTAAAGCAACGGTTTAACGGATTCGCCTGAAGTCCGTTAACGGCTGTCACGGAACTGACTTTTGACGGCTATAGCCGCCCCAGCATCATAACGTACCGCGTCCAGCCGGGGGGTTGATTCCGTGAAAAAATTTGCAGTTCTTCTTTGTTCGACGGCCGCCTTCATGCCGGCCGCCGCCTACGCCCAGTCAACCGGCACGGTCGAAGCCGAAAACAAGGCGATCGTCATCACCGGCAGCCGCGCCCGCGACGTCGGCGGAGTCACTACGCCCGACACGCCCAAGGCCAAGGTCGTGCTCACGCAAGAGATCATCTCGCGCAGCAACCCCGGCCAGACCATCCTCGACACGATCAACCTCGTGCCGGGCGTCAGCTTCCAGAACAACGACGCCTACGGCTCGTCGGGCGGCACGCTCAACATCCGCGGCTTCGATTCGACCCGCATCAGCCTCACCTTCGACGGCATCCAGCTCAACGACAGCGGCAACTACGCGATCTTCTCCAACCAGCAGATCGACCCCGAGCTGATCGAACAGGTCAACGTCAATCTGGGCTCGACCGACGTCGACTCGCCGACCGCTTCCGCGGTCGGCGGCACGGTCAACTACCGGACGATGACTCCGACGAAGGATTTCGGTGTCCGGATCAACGCGGGCTTCGGGGACTGGAACTATTGGCGGCTGTTCGGAATGGTGAACACCGGCGAGATCGGACCATTCCACACTCGGGCGTTCTTCGCTGCCTCGCGGACCAAGAACGACCTGCCGTTCAACCAATACGGCAAGATCAGCAAGCAGCAGTATAACGGCAAGATCTGGCAGCCGATCGGCTCCAGCGGCGACTTCGTCTCGATCTCCGGCCACTACAACCAGAACCGCAACAATTTCTTCGGTTCGCTGCCGCTGCGCCAGGATCTGGATATCGGGATCACCAACAGCCCAGGCGACCGGCTCGACCGACTCGTCGGACCGAATTCGAACAACCGCTATCCCCGCAATCGCGACGAGCGGTTCTTTCAGATCAACTTTCCGTGCCAGGTCGACACGCCGCAGGCCGGAGTCGCGGACAGCCCGGCCCCGGCGCCGTTCGGTCAGGCGAGCTGCGGAACGGAATTCGACCGTCGGTACAACCCGTCGAACACGGGGAACGTTCGCATCGCGTCGAAATTCACGATCACCGATGGCTTGGTGCTGACTGTCGATCCGAGCTACCAATATGTGAAGGCCAACGGCGGCGGCACGGTCACCGGACGCGAAGGCTTCGCGACCTTTGGCGGAGCTCCGCACACCGGTTTCATTGCCGGAAACTACTGGTTTGGCGTCGATCTGAACGGGGATGGCGACGTCCTCGACACCTGTGTGTCGACCGCGACCGGTGGCTGCACGACTGCGACCAATACGCGCGGCGTGACTCTCTTAGCTCCGAGCCAAACGCACACCGACCGGTACGGCGTCATCGCCGGTCTTCGTTGGGACTTCGCCCAAGGGCAGATGGTGCGGGTCAGCTACACGCTCGACGATGCGCATCACCGCCAGACCGGCGAGGTCGGCCTGCTGGAAGCCAACGGCGAGCCGGTCGACGTTTTCCCGATCAACGATCCATTGAGCGACGCGAACGGCAATCTCATGGAGAAGCGCGATCGCAAGTCCCGGGCGATCCTGAATCAGGTCTCGGGCGAGTATCGCGGCGACTTCTTCGACAACAAGCTGACGGTGAACGTCGGACTTCGCGCGCCATTCTTCATCCGCCGGCTGCAAAATTTCTGCTTCACGACGTCCGCGTCCGGATTCTTCGACTGCTTCGGCCAGGATGCCGTCCAGGAAGCGGCCTACGCTTTGGCGTTCCCGGCTATTCAAGGCCCGCAGAAGCGCAAGTTCAAATATGACAAGCTGCTTCCGAACGTCGGTCTGGTTTACGATCTCACTCGCCAGCTGAGCGTCTTCGGCAACTATTCGAAGGGCCTGTCGGTGCCGAGCACGGACAACCTCTACAACAGCTTCTTCTTCGCTCCCGATACGGAGCAGGCGAAGCCGAAGCCCGAGGTCACGGACAGCTTCGATGGCGGCTTGCGCTACCGGCGCGCCAACATCCAGGCCCAGATCAGCGGTTGGTACACGCATTTCACGAACCGGCAGGCGCAGGCCTTCGATCCCGAGCTCAACACTTCGGTGTTCCGCAACCTCGGGACGGTCAACAAGTGGGGCATCGACGGATCGATCGCTTATGAGCCCATCCGCCAGGTGACGCTCTATGCCTTCGGCTCGTGGAACAAGAGCAAGATTGCGGACAACATTCAGGTCGCGGCGCTTCCCGTTGGCGTGACCTGCGACAATATTGACCCGACCACTCCGCAAGCCTTCCGCAGCTGCGCCTTCACCAAGGGCAATCGCGAATCCGGCTCGCCGAAGTACACCTATGGCGTGTCGGCGGTCGGCGACCTCGGCCCGGTCACCCTCGGCGTCGAGGCCAAGCGAACCGGCCCGCGCTTCATCTTCGACAACAACCAGGCGATGTTCCGCGGCGACGTCGACTGCCCGGGCACGGTGGCAGCAGGCTGCCCCGCGACGACTCCATTGGCGACGCCGCAGGTGATCTTCGGGAAGACTGCGCCGGCTTACTGGCTGGTCAATCTCGATGCGCGGGTGAAGCTCGCGGCCTTCTCACCGTCGCTCAAGGACACCTACCTGCAGCTCAACGTCTACAACCTGTTCGACAAATTCTACGTCGGCGGGTTCGGCGGCGGCCTCAACCAGTCGATCAGCGCTAGCACCGGCGTCTGGGGCAACCCGCCGTTCGTTCAGATCGGCGCGCCGCGGACGGTGTCGGCGTCGATCAACGTGCAGTTCTAGCGAGGGGCGTGCGGACGGCCGCCCGCGTCGGGGGGCGGGGCGGTGCACCGCGCGAAGCAGGCGGCGCTTCCACCACGGAAGCGCCGCCTTTGCTTTGCGCCCTCACCTTTGGCAAAGGCGCGGGCCATGACCGAAAACGCCCGGCCGCCGCGCCGCAACCTCAAGCAAGTCCGAACCCTGTTGTGGGTGCTCGTCGCCCTCGCCATCGCCGGCGCTGCAGCGCTGGTCCTCCTCCCGCAGGTCAGGAGCGACACCTCGGCCCAGGCCGGCTTCGGCGGGCCGTTCACTTTGGTCGGCGGCGACGGTCGGCCGTTCTCGAGCGCCAGCCTCGCGGGCAAGCCTTATGCGATCTATTTCGGCTTCACCCGGTGCGGCGACGTCTGCCCGACGACGCTCGCCCGACTGGTCAAGCTGCGCAATCAGAGCGGTGGGGACGAGGCGTTCAACATCGTCTTCGTCACCATCGACCCCAAGAACGACGGGCCGAAGGAAGTCGGCCAATATGCGACCCTGTTCAACGCGCCGATCATCGGACTGACCGGCTCGCCGGCGCAAATCGACCAGGTGAAGAAGCAATATGGGATTTTCGCCGAGCCGGCGCCCCATGCGATGCCGGGGAAGGAGATGGAGCATACCGCGACGGTCCTGCTGTTCGACCGCAACGGGAGGCTCGCCGGAACGATCGCCACCGACGAGTCCGACGCCGCGGCGTTGGCCAAGCTGAAGACCGTGGCCGCCTGACCGTCAGGTGACCGGCTATCGCCCCGACCCGAAGATCCTCAAGCTCGGCGGCGATTTCTACGACCCCGTCGAGCCGGCGCGCTTCCCGCAATGCACGCCGCGGTTCCTCAATCGGCGCTGGGCCGAGCGGGTCGGGTTCGAGGGCGATTGGGAGCGGCATTTCTGCCGCTTCGAGCCGCTCGGCGACAACCTCACCGAGCCGCTCGCGCTGCGCTATCACGGCCACCAGTTCCGGGTTTACAACCGCGAGATCGGCGACGGCCGCGGCTTCCTCTTCGCCCAGCTGCGCGACGCTCGCGGACGTTTGCTCGACCTCGGCACCAAGGGCTCGGGGCAGACGCCCTACAGCCGCCATGCCGACGGCCGGCTGACCCTCAAGGGCGGGGTGCGCGAAGTGCTGGCGACCGAGATGCTGGAGGCGCTTGGAGTCAACACCTCCAAGACGTTCGCCTTATTCGAGACCGGCGAGGCGCTGGAGCGCGGCGACGAGCCCTCGCCGACCCGCTCGGCGGTGCTGACCCGGCTCAGCCACGGCCACATCCGCATCGGCACCTTCCAGCGGCTCGCCTTTTTCGGCGAGGCCGACAACATCCGGAAGCTGACG
>DASRAY010000055.1:0-16199 GCA_035637935.1 Sphingomicrobium sp. | reverse complement strand
CACGAAGCCCCTTCCGTCGGATGACGCGATCAGCAGCTTCATCTCCGGCCGGGTCACCAGCAGGTGGACGATCTCGACCTCGGCCTCGAGGTCGATGAACAGCCGCACCGGCTCGCCGAAGCCGCGCGCGCTGGGCAGCTTGTCGCCGGCAAGCGTGTAGACCCGGCCATTCGAAGCGAACAGCGCGAGGCGGTCAGTCGTCTGCGCATGGAAGTGGATGAAGGGTTCGTCGCCCTCGCGCCACTTCAAGTCGGCGACCTGCTCCAGCGCCAGATGACCCTTCATCGCCCGGATCCAGCCGCGCTGCGACAGGATCACGGTGATCGGCTCCTTCTCGATCATCGCCGACCAGTCGATCTCCCGGGCCGGGGCGGCTTCCGCGAACGCGGTGCGCCGCTCGTCGGCGAATTTGTCCCGGACCTTGCGCAGATCGCCCTTGAGGCGCTTCCATTGCAGATCCTCGTCGAGGACCAGCGCGGCAAGCTCGGCGCGCTCGGCGGCCAGAGCCTCGCGCTCGCGCCCGATCTCCGCTTCCTCGAGCCTGCGCAGGGAGCGCAAGCGCATATTGAGAATCGCCTCGGCCTGGCGGTCGCTCAAGCCCAACTCGGCCATCATCACCGGCTTGGGCTCGTCCTGGGTGCGGATGATGGCGATCACCCGGTCGAGGTTGAGGAAAGCGACGAGGAAGCCGTCGAGCAGCTCGAGGCGGTCGTCGATCTTCCCGATCCGCACCTCGGAGCGCCGGACCAGCACTTCTTTCTGGAAGCGCAGCCAGGCGAGCAGCGCTTCCTTGAGGCTCATCACCCCGGGCGTGCGGGTCTCGTCGAGCACGTTGAGGTTGAGCGGGAAGCGGATTTCGAGGTCGGTCAGCCGGAACAGGCTCTCGAGCAGCAAGTCGGGGTCGACGGTGCGCGCCCGCGGCTCGAGGATCAGCCGCACCTGATCGTCGCTCTCGTCCTTGACGTCGGCGAGGATCGGCAGCTTCTTCTCGGCGATCAGCTCGGCGATCTCCTCGATCAGCTTGGCTTTCTGGACGCCGTACGGGATTTCGCTGACCAGCAAGTGCCAGCCGCCGCCTTTCTCCCGCTCGACCGCGACCCTGGCGCGCAGCCGGAACGACCCGCGCCCGCTGACATAGGCGCGGAGGATCGTGTCCTTGTCGTCGACCAGGATCCCGCCGGTCGGAAAGTCCGGCCCCTTGACGATCTCGACCAGCTCCCGGTCGTCGAGTCGCTTGCGCTCGATCAGCTTGATCGCCGCCTCGATCAGTTCGCCGACATTGTGCGGCGGGATCGAAGTCGCCATGCCGACCGCGATCCCGCTGGCGCCGTTGGCGAGCAGGTTCGGGAACAGCCCGGGGAACACCTCGGGCTCCTCTTCCTCGCCGTTGTAGGTCGGCTTGAAGTCGACCGTGCCCTCGTCGAGCCCGGCCATCAGCTGGATCGCAACCGCGGTCAGCCGCGCCTCGGTGTAGCGGTAGGCGGCGGCATTATCGCCGTCGATGTTGCCGAAATTGCCCTGGCCGTCGACCAGCGGGTAGCGCAGCGCGAAATCCTGGGCGAGGCGGACCATCGCGTCATAGACCGACTGGTCGCCGTGCGGATGATATTTGCCGATCACGTCGCCGACCACCCTCGCCGATTTCTTGTAGGCGCCGGCCGGGTCGAGGCGGAGCAGCCGCATCGCCCACAGCAAGCGGCGGTGGACCGGCTTCAGCCCGTCGCGGACGTCGGGCAGCGAGCGCGCCGTGATCGTCGACAGGGCGTAGACGAGATAGCGCTCGGAGAGGGCCGCATCGAACGGCGTGTCGATCGTGGTCGAGGGAAGGTCGTCGGGTTGCATAGACAGGGATTAGCAACCCGCCCGGCGCAACGTCAGCCCAAAATCGTCGACCTCACGCGACCTGGCGGGGTTTCGGCTCGGCGCCCGACTGCAACCGCTCCATCAGCGCGCGTTCCTCGACGTGGGCGCGGTCCATCGCGGCGCCGAGCCATTCGCGGAAGCGCTTGATCTTGGGGATCAGCCGGCGCTCGCTCGGATAGACCAGCCAGTAGGACCAGCCGCGCCGCGAAATCTTCTCCGGCCAGGGGATGATCAGCCGGCCCTGGTCGATGTCGTTGACCCACAGGAAGGGGCTCATCAGCGCAAAGCCCTGCCCGCCCATCGCCGCGTGACCCTCGTTGGCCTGGTTGTCGAGACGCAGGCCCCCGCGCGGCTGCGGCCGGCCCTCGGTTTCCACCTCCGCGTCCTTGAACCATTGCTCCCACCAGCTGTCCTGCGGGCTGATCAACGGCAGGTGGAGCAGGTCGGCGGGCTGGAAATCGGCGCCGAACTGCTTGCGGGCCTCGGCCATGCAGCAGGGCGAGGCCATCGGCGTGAAGTCGACGTCGAACAACTTATGCCTCTCGAGCCCGTCCCAGTCGCCGCGCCCGGCGCGGATGGCGACGTCGCTCTCGCCCGAGCGCAGGTCGACTAGCTCGTTGCTGGTGGTCAGCCGCACCGCGAGGTCGGGATGCTCCATCTGAAACGCGCCGAGGCGCCACGCCAGCCAGGTGTTGGCGAAGGTGTGGGTGGTGGTGACGCTCAACAGCGCCTCGTCCTCCTGGCGATGGCTGGCGAAGGCGGCCTCGATCGTGTCGAACGCCGTGGTCAGCGCCGGGAGCAGGCGCGCGCCGAGCGCAGTCAGCCGGACGCGACCGCGCTCGCGCACGAACAGCGGTGCGCCCATCCGCTCCTCGAGGCCTTTGACCTGATAGGACACGGCCGCCTGGGTCATGCCCAGCTCGGCCGCCGCGGCGGTGAAATTCTCGGTCCGGGCGGCCGCCTCGAAGGCCCGGATCGCGGCAAGCGGCGGAAGTCGTCTCATGTCCGTACCTAATAAAGCCAGCTTATCGCTTCTGTCGAGTGTTTGATTGGCGAAAAATCGTCCGGGAACATAGATGATCCTTAGCCGCCAGCGAGGACTTCCCTCCCCTATCCAGCCCCCCTCGCTGGCGGCCAACGACAAAGAAAGGAGGCGCGCCATGACTTATGGCCTCAGCACCCGTGCGTTCATCGAAGACGGCCCTGCCGTACAGGTTATCAATGCGGAGGCGACGCGCTCGACCGCGCGGTCGTGGCACGCCCTCGATGCGGAGCGCCGACTGGCCCTTGTCGAGCGGGCGCTCAACCCGGCCAACGACCTGATCGACGCCTTCCCGCTGGCGCTCTGACCGGGACGAAAAGAGGAAAGGATGATCACCATGATCGACGAGCTTTATGATCGCGCCTATCGCGACAGCCGCGCCGACCTCAACGCCAGCCTGGCCGGCACCTTCGCCGGTATCGGCAAGGCGATCAGCGACAGCTTTCGCGTGCTCCACCGGATCGAGTGGAGCGCGCCCTGGGAGCCGAAGGCGAAGCGCGCGCGCGTTCACTGACCCCTATGGAGCGCGGGCGGCACGCACCCGCGCTCCACCGCCGGGAACGGCCGTTGGGTGACGGCCGGAGGGCTGCCGAAGCCGCGCAGCCCTCCCCCGGCGAGACCTTTACCCTAGTCATGCGATAGTATATCTTTCTTTCTGGGCGGGACAACAGGGAGAGAGCGCATGAAGAAGTCCATTCTACTCGCCGCGACTTTGCTCGCGGCATGCTCACAACAGAATAGTCCGCGTCGCGCCGAGCAGCCGCCGGCCAACGTTCGGTACGAGCCGGACACCGGCATGGCGGAAGATAACGCGGCCGCGCCGGGCGTGGACGTAACCGCCGCGCCGGGCGTGGCCTTCGATTACCGCTACGCCTTCCGCCTCCCAGCCAACAAAATATCCGCGGTCCAGGAAGCGCACGCCCAGGCCTGCGAAAAGCTCGGCATCGACAAGTGCCGGATCACCGGCATGCGCTACCGGCTGGTCGACCAGAAGGATATCGAAGCGATGCTCGCGCTGCGCCTCGATCCCCGCCTTGCGCGCCAGTTCGGCAAGGATGCGACCGGGGTCGTGCAAAAGTCCGACGGCATGCTGGTCGACCAGGAGATCACCGGTGAAGACGTCGGCAGCCGCATCGCCGCCGCCGGCAAGTCGGAGGCCGAGCTTCGCGACGAGCTCGCGCGGATCGAAGCCGAGCTGTCGCGCAAGGTGCCGATGATCCGCGGCAATGTCGCGCCGCAGGCCGCGGTCGACCGCCAGAGCCTGCTCGACCGGGCCGAGGAGATCCGCCGTCAGCTGCGCGATCTCAGCGAGCGCAAGGATTCGGACAAGGAAGCGCTGGCGGGGACGCCGATGGTGTTCAACTACGGCTCGGGCAGCGTCGTCCCCGGCTTCGACGTCCGCTCGCCGCTCCGGGATGCGCTCCAGACCTCGGGCGAGAATTTGATCGGCGGCTTCGCGGCCATCCTGGTGATCGTCCTGACGCTGCTGCCGTGGCTGCTCGTCGCGACCCTCGCGATATGGCTGTTCCGCCGCGCCCGCCGGCGCTGGAACTGGTTCCCGTCCGGTTACCGGGCCGACGATCTCCCGGCCGAGCCGCCGCCGCCGCGCGCCCGGCGGCGCAAGGCCGCGGCGACCGACGAGCCTTGATTGCCGAGGAGCGGCGGCTCGCCTATAGCCGCCGCTCCTTTCCATTTCCGTTGGAGTGAAGCGAACGCATGGCTCGCCGCCGCCAGATTTACGAGGGCAAGGCCAAGATCCTCTACGAGGGTCCCGAGCCGGGCACGCTCATTCAATATTTCAAGGATGACGCGACTGCGTTCAACGCCCAGAAGCGCGGCACGATCAGCGGCAAGGGCGTGATCAACAATCGCATCTCCGAGCACATCTTCACCTCGCTCACGGCGATCGGCGTCCCGACCCACTTCATCCGCCGCCTCAACATGCGCGAGCAGCTTATCCGTCAGGTCGAGATCATCCCGATCGAGATCGTGGTCCGGAACGTCGCCGCCGGCTCGCTGTCGAAGCGCCTCGGGATCGAGGAAGGGACCCAGCTGCCGCGCACGATCATCGAATATTATTACAAGGACGACGCGCTCGGCGACCCGATGATCGCCGACGAGCATATCGCCTGCTTCGGCTGGGCGACGCAGGACGAGATGAACGACATCGCCGACATGGCGATCCGGGTAAACGACTTCCTGTCGGGCATGTTCGCCGCGATCGGCATCCGCCTGATCGACTTCAAGCTCGAGTTCGGGCGGGTGTGGGACGGCGACTATGCGCGGGTCATCCTCGCCGACGAGATCAGCCCCGACGGCTGCCGCCTGTGGGACATCAAGTCCGGCGAGAAGCTCGACAAGGACCGCTTCCGCCAGGATTTGGGCGGCGTCGAGGAAGCTTATCAGGAAGTCGCTCGCCGCTTGGGGCTGCTCCAGCCCGAGGACGAGGCCGCGGTGCTCGACTTCGACCAGCACCGCAAGAATCGCGGCCGCTAGTCCTTCGGGCGGCGCGGGCGCTGCCTGGCCGAGATCGACTTGATCATCAGCTGCTGCTCGCGCGCCGGGTCGATCGGGGGCTCGCTGCGCTCGATCGCAGCTTCGACGAGGTCCTGGATGCGCGGGTCGTCGAACGCCTCTGGGGTATGCAGCCGGACATGACGCACGCGGCTCCCGGAACCCTTCAGCAGCCGGTGCCGATCGGGCAGCCCGACACCCCACAGGAAACATAAGGTAACCCACCGCGGCATGACCGCGAGCGACAGGATCGCGCGGCCGGCCCTGTCGTCCGGACCGAAGCCGATCGCGAGCGCATTGTAATTGTCGTAGACCATGATCGTCGCGCCCGGGATGCGCGCCTTCACTTTCTCATAAAGCGCGCGAGTCAGCGCCGCGACCTCCGGCGTGAATTTGTCGATGAACGAATCGAGCTGTGCCTCCGGAGTCACGCGCTCATCCTTCGATCACCTCGAAATGAGTCACCTCGGGCTCGAGCTCGAGCAGGAAGCCGGGGTCGAAATCGTAATATTTTGCCTTGGTCAGCTCCGCGCCGGCAAAGCGCCGGATCGCGTCCATGTCGTCCCACAGCGTGAACATCTCGACATGGACGATGTCTCCCTCCGCACGGTGCAGGCACCAGGCGCCGCGATTGCCGTCGGTCGAGCGATAGTCGGCGAGCCCGACGTCCTTCATTAGTCTCAGATATTCCTCGGCCTTGGCGGCGGGAACCCGGCCGTGCCAGCGTCGTGCGATCATAACGCGAACGTCCTCTTGCTTGACGTCCCCTGAGCCCGCATCTGCCTTAGCGATGCAGCGCGCCCGTGTCGTCACCTTGAATGCCGCGCTCGGGCCGCTCGATTACCGAGTGCCCGACGGGATGCAGGTCGAGCCGGGCGCGATCGTGGTCGCTCCGCTCGGCCCGCGCCAGCTGCTCGGGGTCGCGTGGGAAGCCGAGCGCCTGCCGACGACTGAAGTGCCGGATGCGCGCCTCCGCCCGCTCGCCGGGGTGCTCGCAGTCCCGCCGATCGCGGCGCCGCTTCGGCGCCTCGCCGAATGGACCGCCGATTACTATCTCGCACCCCTCGCCAGCGTGTTGCGCATGGTCCTGCCGTCGTCGGCCGCGCTAGACGGCCCCCGCCAGCTGACCGAATATCGCCCGACCGGCCTGGTCCCGGACCGCCTGACCCCGCAGCGTGAGAAAGCGCTCGCCGCGCTGGCCGGATGCCAGGGCGCGATCCGCGAGCTCGCCGACCATGCCGGGGTGAGCGATTCGGTGATGCGCGGGCTGGCCAATGCCGGGGCGCTCGAAGCCGTGGCGGTCGACGCCGATCGCCCGCTGCCCATCCCCGAGCCCGAGTTCGCGCCCCCGGACCTCAACGCCGACCAGCGCGACGGCGCCGCCAGCCTCGCCTCGGCGATCGGCCAGGGGTTCGACCCGGTGCTGCTCGACGGGGTCACCGGCTCGGGCAAGACCGAAGTCTATTTCGAGGCGATCGCCGAATGCCTGCGACAGTGCCGGCAGGCGCTCGTCCTGCTGCCCGAGATCGCCCTGACCGAGCCGTTCCTCAAGCGCTTCGAAGCGCGTTTCGGCTGCGCGCCCGTCGCCTGGCATTCGGGCCTGCGCTCGTCGGAGCGGCGGCGCAACTGGCGCGGTATCGCCAGCGGCGAAGCGCGGGTCACAGTCGGCGCTCGTTCGGCCTTGTTCCTCCCCTACCCCGACCTCGGCCTGATCGTCGTCGACGAGGCGCACGAACCGAGCTTCAAGCAGGAGGAGGGGGTCCAGTATCACGCCCGCGACACCGCCGTGATGCGCGCCCGGTTCGAGGGCATCCCCGTGATCCTGTCGTCGGCCACCCCGGCGATCGAAAGCAAGCATATGGTCGCGCTCGGCCGCTACCGCGAAGTCACTTTGCCGCAGCGCTACGCCGGCGCGTCGCTGCCCGATATCCGCGCGATCGACCTCACGAAGGACCCCCCGCCCCGCGGCCGCTGGCTCGCCCCGACGCTGTTCCAGGAGCTGGAGGCCAACCTCCAGCGCGGCGAGCAGTCGCTGCTGTTCCTCAACCGCCGCGGCTTCGCGCCGCTGACCCTGTGCCGCAACTGCGGCCACCGCTTCCAATGCCCCAATTGCACCGCGTGGATGGTCGAGCACCGGCTCATGCGGCGACTCGCCTGCCACCATTGCGGCCATGTCATGCCGCCGCCCGCCGCCTGCCCCGAGTGCGGCGCAGAGGACAGCCTCGTCGCCTGCGGCCCCGGGGTCGAGCGCATCGCGGACGAAATCGCCGAGCTGTTTCCCGAGGCGCGCACCGCGATCGTCACCTCCGACACGATCTGGTCGCCGCAGCGCGCGGCCGAGTTCGTCGCGGCGATGGACAGCGGCGGGATCGACATCGTCATCGGCACCCAGCTGGTGACCAAGGGCTATCATTTCCCCAACCTGACCCTGGTCGGCGTGGTCGATGCCGACCTCGGCCTCGGCGGCGGCGACCTGCGCGCGGCCGAGCGCAGCTTCCAGCAGATCCAGCAGGTCGCCGGGCGGGCCGGGCGCGGCGACCGGCCGGGCCGGGTGTTCGTCCAGACCCACGAGCCCGAAGCGCCGGTGATCGCCGCGCTGGTCAGCGGCGATGCGCCGGGCTTCTACGCCGCCGAGACCGACGCGCGGCGCGAGGCGGCGATGCCGCCGTTCGGCCGGCTCGCGGCGATCGTCGTGTCGGCCGAGGACGCGGCGGCGGCGGACGCCGTGGCGCGGCGCATCGGCCATGCCGCTCCGAGCGTCGCCGGCATGGCGGTGTTCGGCCCGGCGCCCGCTCCGCTGGCCATGCTCCGCGGCCGCCATCGCCAGCGGCTGCTGGTCCACGCCCGCCGCAGCCTCGACGTCCAGGACGTGATCCGCGACTGGCTGGCGAAGATCGACTGGAGCCCCAGGGTGCGCGTCGCAGTCGACGTAGATCCCTATAGTTTTCTTTGAAAAATTTCCTCTTTTTCAACGGTTAAGCTGCTGCTAGCAAGCGCTCCGGGTCCTCGGGAGGGAAATCGTGCGCGCGCTGATTCTGTTTGTTGCAATCCTGTTCTTTGCCGCTCCGGCCAGCGCCGAATGGTGGGAAGCGCGGACCGACCATTTCATCATCTATTCGAAGAGCTCGGCGCAGGACGCCAAGAACTTCGCCGAGCAGCTTGAGCGCTACGACCAGTCGCTGCGCTCGCTGCACCTGATCAAGCAGGACCAGCGCCTGTCGGACGCGCGCCGGGTAAAAATCTACCGGTCGGGCAGGATTGTCGACATCAGCGTTCTCGCCGGTGACTCGGAGTCGGGCGTTGCCGGATTCTACATTCCGCGGATGGAGCCCGTGGCATTCGTTCCGGCGCGCGAAGACGCCGCGCGCCACATCGAGCTCGACGCGCTGAAGATCCTGTTCCACGAATATTACCACCACTTCATGTTCCGCTATTTCGCCGGAGCCTATCCGGGCTGGTACATCGAAGGCATCGCGGAGCTGCATTCGACACTGCGATTCATGCCCAACGGGGCCTTCCATGTCGGCGACGCGCCGCAAGCGCGGGCCGAGGAGCTGATGGGCAAGTATAAGAGCTTCGCTCATTATTCGATCGTCGAGATGCTGACGTCGAAGTCCAAGCCGACGGGCGAAGATTTCTATGCCCGCTACACCTATGGCTGGCTGCTCACCCACTATCTTTCGTTCGAGCCGACCCGCAAAGGCCAGCTGCTGAACTACCTGCGCCTGGTCGACAAGGGCGTGCCGCTGGCGGACGCCGCGACCCAGTCGTTCGGCGATCTCCGAAAGCTCGAAGCCGAGGTCACCGCCTACAAGAACCGCAACCGCTTCTACGGCAAGGACGTCAACCCGGCGAACTACCGCCCGCCGGTGATCGAGATGCGCAAGCTGGCGCCGGACGAGGAAGCGATCATGCCGGTCGTGATCCGCTCAAAGGCTGGGGTCACGCCGCGCACGGCGAAGGGCGTCGCCGGCGACGCCCGATCGGTCGCCGCCCGCTACCCGACCAGCTTCCCGGTCCAGCTCGAGCTCGCCGAGGCCGAGCTCGACGCCGAGAATTACGACGCTGCGGAGCGCGCTGCGGACGCCGCCATTGCGCTCAAGCCGGACTCCGCCGAGGCGCTCTATTTCAAAGGCATGGTCCTGCTCGGCAAGGCCAAGTCGAACCCCGGCCAATATGCTGCCGCGAGGAGCTGGTTCGCGAGGGCCCGCGATGCCGATCCCGACCATCCGGGCCCGCTGATCGGAAACTACCTCTCTTACTCCAAGGCCGGCGGGGCGATTCCGGAGAGCGCGGTGATCGGCCTCGAGGAAGCGTACCGGCTGGCGCCCTATGACGGCGACCTTCGCATTACCCTGGCGCGCCAGGAGATCGCCGAGAAGCGCCTCGACGTCGCCAAGATGCTGCTCGTCCCGCTCGCGCTGGAGCCGAACCAGTCGAAGCAGGCGCGGATGCTCGACGAGGTGGTCGACCAGATCGACTCCAACAATGCGGGCCAGGCGTTGGTCAAAATGGACGCCTTCATCAAGAAGCAAGAGGACGACAAGAAGAAGAGCGACTGAGCGCGAGGGCGGCGGCGAGCTGCTAGCGGAAGGTCTCCGCCAGCGGGTCGGTGTCGGGCCCGCGCATCCAATGTGGCCGGACCAGCTCGCCCTTCTTGACGGCCCGGAAGACCAGCCAAACCCCGGCTCCGGTCGCGATCGTCAGCGCGATGACCGACGCCTCGAGCCCGAATGAGCCGCCGGTCAGCAGCGCCGGACCCGACAACTGCGCCTCGATCAGCCCGTGCACCGGCGTGCCCGAAACCGGAACGTCGAAAATCTCGCCCTGCGTGAAATTCCACCCGGCGTGGAGTCCCATCGGTAGCCACAGGCTGCGCGTCAGCATGTAGGCGCCGCCGAGCAGCACTCCGGCCTCGACCGCGATGGCGAAGGACGAGAACCAGGTCGCGCCGGGGTTGAAGATGTGGGCGAGGCCGAACAGGCCCGAGGTCACGGCCAGCGCCGCCCAGCTACCCCCGAACTCCTCGATCCAGCGGAACAGGATGCCGCGGAACAGCAGCTCCTCGGTGAAGCCGGGCATGATCGCGCTGGCGATCAGCGTCAGCAGCAGCATTGACGAGTCGCCGGTCCCAACGATGCGATAGACGCCGACGCCGGCGGCAACCGCAACCGATGCGGCCATCAGGCCGAAGCCGATGCCGAGCCCGATGGCGGTTTCGCCAAGCGCCGGGTTGGCCGGCAAGTCGTCCTTCGGTCGTTCGCCGAGACGGACGATGATGAACTTGTAGGCGGCGACCAGGATCGAGATGGTGATGACGGCATGGATCGCGGCGACCGGGGTCTTGCCGATCGGCGGTACCAGCTTGCCCAGGAACAGGCTGAGCGCGACGGCGGCGACATAAATGACGATCGCGATCAGCATCGCGACCAGCGGATAATCGACGATCGCCCGCCACAGCGGCCGATCGGAAATTGCGTCGGTCATGCCCCCTCCCCTTCGGCCCGACTGTTGAGCCGAGGCGGGCGTTAACGGCAAGCGCTTAATCGACCAGCGGCAGCTGCGGCGCCTCGCTGTAGCTGCCCTCGGCGGCGAGCAGCAGGCGCTTCTTGTCGAGCCCGCCGGCATAGCCGCCGAGCGTCCCGTCGCTGCGGATCACGCGGTGGCACGGGATGAGCACCGCGACATGGTTGTCGCCGTTGGCCGTGCCGACCGCTCGGACCGCGGTCGGCTGGCCGATCGCCGCCGCGATCTGGGCATAGCTGCGGGTCTCGCCCGGCGGGATCTTGCGCAGCTCGCGCCACACCGCTTCCTGGAAGGCGGTGCCGGCGACGTCGATCGGCAGGTCGGGCATCGCCGCCGGATGCTCGATCGCCGCGAGCGCGCCTTCGACCAATTGCTTGAGGCCGCCGGCGTCCTCGACGATCGTGGCCTTGGGGAACAGCCGCCGCAGCGACGCCTCGCTGTCGTTGAAGGTCAGGCGGCAGATCCCCTTCGACGTCGCGGCGATCAGCATCTCGCCGAGCGGGCTGTCGAAATGGGTCCAGCGGATGGTCTCGCCGCGGCCGCCGTCGCGCCAGGCCGATGGGGTCATGCCGAGCCTCTCCTTGGCGTCCGAGTAAAAGCCGCTCGGCCCCGAATAGCCGGCGTCGTAGATCGCGTCGGTCACCCGGCCGTTAGCCTTGAGCGCGCTCTGCGCCCGCTGGTTGCGCAGGCCCCGCGCATATTCCGCCGGGGACACGCCGAGGTCACGCTTGAACAGGCGCTGGAAATGATGCGGGGCATAGCCCACCGCCTCAGCCAGCTCGGCGAGGCTCGGCGGCTCTTCGGCCCGCTCGATCAGCTTCACCGCCTGGGCCACGGCCTCGCGGTCGCGGCCGACCGCGTCGGGCTTGCACCGGAGGCACGGACGATAACCGGCCGCGCGCGCTTCCTCGGCCGTCGCGTAGAAGGTCACATTCTCGCGCTTCGGCCGCTTCGCCGGGCAGCTCGGCTTGCAATAGATGCCGGTGGTATGGACCGCGCCGATCACCCGGCCGTCCCAGCCGCGGTCACGGCGCATGAACGCCGCCCAGGCGGTGTCGGCATCGAGGCGCGCAACCTTGCTCACGCCGTCCGATCTAGGCGCGCGAACGTCGGTGGCAAGCGTGGCCATGATCAATTCCTTTCGATTCTCGCGGAAAAGCAGCCGCGGGTCGCGTTGTGGGCGTGGATGGTGGCGACGTCGGGATTGGCGAACAGCCGGCGGATCCCGGAGTCGGCCTCGCCCGGCTGGGTCAGGATCGCCTCGACCATCATCCCGTCGCGGTCGAACCCGCGCAGCGACAGCACCCGAGGCCCGAACACCGGCGGCACCGCGTCGACATATTCGGCCGGCTCCTGGTCGCCCTCGGTCACGAAGATCGCATGGCTTGCGCGGTACGGGTTGGCGACCTCGTGGCTGACGTGATTGACCAGCAACACGCTCTCGCCGATTGCCCGGTCGGTGAGGCTGACCCGACACGGAAAGGTCGGGCCGGTGACGGTCATCCGCACCGCTCCGCGGGCCGCGAGCTCGTCGTCCGAAAGACCGAAGAGCGGCTTGTAAGGCGCCGGATCCAGCCCTGTGATTCGATAGGTCATGCGGCGGGTGTACCAACCGCCGATATTTCACGCTTCCGCCAGCTTGCGCTCAAACCTAAAGGGTCGCGCATGCCGATCACGTTTCATGCCAACGATCTCGACAGCCTCGACGTCCAGTACCTCGTGGAAATGCATTATTCGGAGCTCCGGTCGATCTCGCCGCCGGACGCCTGCCACGTCCTCCCGTCGGTCGCGCTGCGCCACCCGTCCGTCACCGTCTGGTCGGCGCGCGAAGACGGCGCGCTGGTCGGAGTGGGGGCGCTCAAGGAGCTTGCTCCCGATCACGGCGAAGTGAAATCGATGCGCACCGCGCCTGCTTCGCGCGGCCAGGGCATCGGCCGCGCCCTCCTCCGTCACATCATCGCCGAGGCGACTGCGCGGGGCTACACCCGCCTCAGCCTCGAAACCGGCAACACGGAGCCGTTCCAGCCGGCGCTGCGCCTCTACGCGAGCGAAGGATTCCAGCCGTGGGGCCCGTTCGGCGAGTATAAGGCCATTCCTTTCAGCAGCTTCCTCACGCGCCGCCTTCAGTGAGTCTCGACAGCCGCGTCGCATCGTGCATGCGCCGGCCTTGCCGTCCGCCAATATTTCACGCTCCCGCCAGCTTGCGCTCAATCCCGGGCGTGAGATTCTTGGCGGCATGGAATTGACCTTCCATGCCGGCGATTTCGACAGCAGCGACGTGCAGGCGCTGCTCGCCATGCACTATGGCGTGATGCGCTCGATTTCGCCGCACCGCGCCTGCCACGTCCTGCCGCTGGAGGGCCTGAAGGATCCCGCAATCACCTTCTGGGCGGCGCGCGACGGCGGCGAGCTGGTCGGCGTCGGGGCGCTGAAGGAGCTGGCGCCCGATCACGGCGAGGTCAAATCGATGCGTACCACTCACCGCGCGCTCGGCCGCGGCGTGGGACGGGCAGTGCTCCACCATATCGTCGACGAGGCGAGGGCGCGCGGCTACCAGCGGCTCAGCCTCGAAACCGGTGGATCGAAGCCCTTCGAGGCCGCGATCGCGCTCTACGAAAGCGAGGGCTTCACTCCGTGCGGCCCGTTCGCCGGCTACTCCGACACGCCCTTCTCGCGCTTCTTCACGCGCGAGCTTTAGCCCGCCCGGTGACCTGTTTCGGCTTGCGCTGCGGCGGCGCTGTGCGCGTGGGAGGGGGGCTGACAGCGCTGGCGGTTTGCTGAGCCGGTGCGGGACTGGCGGCGGCGGCGCCCTCCTGGCGGGAATAGCAGTAATAAGCGATGGCCGACTGGTAGAGCCGTACGTTGAAGCGCCGCCGGTAGGTGACGAACAGCGCGAAGAACAGCAGCGCGACGGCGATCGCGGCGAGGCTGCGTGGCTGGGGGACGCTGAACAGCGCGACCAGCACGAACACAACACCGAGCGCTCGGAACAGCTTCTGCTGCCCCTCGACCCGGTCGAGCTCGCCGACCGCCGGCGCGGACGAGATGCGTAGGTAATTGCGCCAGAACGCCTTGTCGTTCCACAGCGGCGTGTCGTTGGTCGGGACGCCGGTGTCCTTCAGGATCCGGCGCTCGAGCCCGCGGGCGGTCGAGCGCAGGCTGTCGAATTGCGCGGCCACGTCCTTCGCGAGCGCGCGCCGCGACGGCCACAGCGAGGTCGCCGGCCGGTAGATCCGTTCCGCGAGCGGGTCGAGAAACCCCGCAGCGGCCCCGATCAGCGAGCCCACCGCGTAGGCCGCGATCAGGAACAGGATCGATTTCTGCAAATCCTCCGACATCGCCGGCGGATAGCCGCCGAGCCAGCTCGAAAAATCCACCGGAAACAACGCCAGGAACAGCGCACCGGGAACGAGGACCGCGAACAGGTCCCTGATGCTTAAGGCCAGGTCGCCGGGTTTCATGCGCCACCCCCTCTTCGACCGAGCGGGATCACCGATAGCATATCGCATGCGCTTTGCCTTCCCCTTCGTGCCGAGGGAGGGGAAACGCCGCCTTGCATCGCCGCGGACCGCTTGCTAGGGGGCCGCGCATCCCATGGGGGCGTGCGGGGCAACCTGCATCAGCGCCCTGTTTTTCGCATGGGGCAACATTCCGTTTCTGGAGCTTTTCGCGCGTGGAGACATCCGGCGGCATTAAGGCCACCCTAGCGGGGCGCTACGCGTCCGCCCTGTTCGACCTCGCGCGCGACGAGCGGCAGATCGACGCGGTCGGCAGCAGCCTGGAAGCGCTCGCCCAGGCGCTGGTCGATTCGAAGGATTTCGCGGAGCTGGTCGCCAGCCCGCTGGTGTCGCGCGACGCGGCCGGCAAGGCGTTCGCGGCGCTCGGTCCGCAACTGTCGCTCGATCCGCTCACCGCCAACTTCCTCGGCGTCCTCGCCCGCAACGGCCGCAAGGCCGAGCTTCGGCCGGTGATCCGCGCCTTCCGCCGCCTCGCTGCCGAGCATCGCGGCGAGACCAGCGCCGACGTGATCACCGCGCGCCCGCTCAAGGACGACCAGATCGCGGCCTTGAAGGCGCAGCTGCGCGCCCGCGCCGGCCGCGACGTCGCCCTCGACACGCAGGTCGACCCCGACATCCTCGGCGGAATCGTCGTCAAGCTGGGCAGCCAGATGATCGACGCCTCGATCCGCACCAAACTCAACCGTCTCGCATCTGCGATGAAAGGCTAAGCAAGACCCATGGACATCCGCGCCGCTGAAATCTCCCGCGTCATCCGCGACCAGATCGCGAATTTCGACGCCGACGCAGAAGTCTCCGAAGTCGGCACCGTGCTCTCGGTCGGTGACGGCATCGCCCGTATCTACGGGCTCGACAACGTCCAGGCCGGCGAGATGGTCGAGTTCGACAATGGCGTGAAGGGCATGGCCTTGAACCTCGAGGCCGACAACGTCGGCGTCGTGATCTTTGGCTCGGACTCGGACATTTCCGAAGGCTCGAGCGCGAAGCGCACCGGGACGATCGTCGACGTGCCGATCGGCAAGGGCCTGCTCGGCCGCGTCGTCGACGCGCTCGGCAACCCGATCGACGGCAAGGGCCCGATCGAGGGCGCAGAGCGCCGCCGGGTCGAGGTCAAGGCGCCGGGCATCATCCCGCGCAAGTCGGTGCACGAGCCGGTCCAGACCGGCCTCAAGGCACTCGACGCGCTGGTCCCGATCGGCCGAGGCCAGCGCGAGCTGATCATCGGCGACCGCCAGACCGGCAAGACCGCGGTCGCGCTCGACACCTTCATCAATCAGAAGGCGATCAACCAGTCGGGCAAGGAGGGCGAGAAGCTCTACTGCATCTACGTTGCCATCGGCCAGAAGCGCTCGACCGTCGCGCAGATCGTCCGCGCGCTCGAGGAGAATGGCGCGATGGACTATACCATCGTCGTCGCCGCGACCGCGTCGGAGCCGGCCCCGCTGCAGTTCCTCGCGCCCTACACCGGCTGCGCGATGGGCGAATATTTCCGCGACAACGGCATGCACGCCGTGATCGTCTACGACGACCTCTCGAAGCAGGCCGTCGCCTACCGCCAGATGTCGCTGCTGCTGCGCCGCCCGCCGGGCCGCGAGGCCTATCCCGGCGACGTCTTCTACCTCCACAGCCGCCTGCTCGAGCGCGCCGCCAAGATGAACGAGGACAATGGTTCGGGCTCGCTGACCGCCCTGCCCGTCATCGAGACCCAGGCGGGCGATGTGTCGGCCTACATCCCG
>DASRAY010000054.1:0-5198 GCA_035637935.1 Sphingomicrobium sp. | reverse complement strand
CTTGCTGATCGGAATCTGGTGCTTCTCGGCGAAGTCGATCAGTTGCTCGCGGCTTGCAAACTCCCATTCGCGCCACGGCGCGATCACCTTGATGTCCGGCTCAAGCGCATAATAGCCGAGCTCGAAACGGACCTGGTCGTTGCCCTTGCCGGTGGCGCCGTGGCAGACCGCGTCGGCGCCGACCTGGCGCGCGATCTCGATCTGGCGCTTGGCGATCAGCGGCCGCGCGATCGAAGTGCCGAGCAGATATTGGCCCTCGTACACGGTGTTGGCGCGGAACATCGGGAAGACGTAATCGCGGACGAACTCTTCCCTGAGATCGTCGATGAAGATGTTCTCGGGCTTGATCCCAAGCAACTCGGCCTTGGCCCGCGCCGGCGCGACCTCCTCGCCCTGGCCGAGATCGGCGGTGAAGGTGACGACCTCCGCCTGATATTCGGTCTGCAGCCATTTGAGGATGATCGAGGTATCGAGCCCGCCCGAATAAGCGAGCACGACCTTCAGTTTCTTGTTCGCCATCAGTCCCGTTCCAGCAGCCACAGCATCGCGCCGCGCGCGGTATGCATCCGGTTGGTCGCCTGGCGCCAGACCGCCGAGCGCGGGCCATCGATCACCTCTGCCGTCACTTCCTCGCCGCGGTGCGCAGGCAGGCAGTGGAGGAAATGCGCGTCGGGGGCGCGGGCCATCAGCGCCCCGTTGACCTGGTAGGGCGCAAGCGCGGCGAGCTTGTCGTCGCAATGTTCATCGCCCATCGATACCCAGACGTCGGCATAGACGATGTCGGCGCCGGCGACCGCCTCCGCCGGATCGGTCACCTGGCGGACATCCGCGCCGTCGAAGCCGTAGCCGTCGGGGCTGGCGATGACGAATTCCGCGCCGAGCAGCGCACAGCCCTCGGCCAGCGAGCGGGCGACGTTGTGCGCCTCGCCGACGAAGGCGATCTTCGCGCCTTCGATACGGCCGAGCAATTGCTCGACGGTCAGCAGGTCGGCCAGCGCCTGCAGCGGATGATGCACGTCCGACAGCAGGTTGAGCACCGGCGCCGCGTTCACCGCCGCCATCCGTTCGAGCAAGGCATGGTCGAACACCCGCGCCGCGACGATCGCGTGATAGCAGGCGAGCGTGCGGGCCACGTCCTCGACGCTCTCGCGGGTGCCGATGCCGAGCTCGGCCGGCTGGAGGTAGACCGGGTGGCCGCCGAGCTGCGCCGCGGCCAGTTCCATCGAGTTGCGGGTGCGCGCGCTCGGCTTCTCGAAATAGAGCGCGACGCCCTTGTCCTGGAGGATGCGCGGCGCCGGCTGCCGCGACAGCGCGAGGATCGACCGCAGGTCGCCGGCGGTGAGGTCGCGGATCGCGAGTAAATGCCTCACCAGCTCGCCTCCTTCTTGACCATCGTCCCCACGCCATGATCGGTCAGCAGCTCGATCAGCAGCGAATGGTGGACCCGGCCGTCGATGATATGGGCGAAGGCGACGCCCTGCTCGACGGCGTCGGCGCACGCCTTCAATTTCGGGATCATGCCCTTGCCGACGCTGTCGTGATCGATCCGCTCGCGGAGCTCGGCGGCGGTCAGCCGCTCGACCAGGGTGCTCTCGTCCGCGGGGTCGTCGAGCAGGCCGGGAACGGCGGTCAGATAGACGATCTTCTCGGCCTTCATCGCCACCGCGATCGCCCGCGCCGCCTCGTCGGCGTTGACGTTGAAGGGATGGCCCGCGGCGTTGGCGCCGACGGTCGAGATCACGGGGGTCAACCCGTCGTCGAGCAGGCGGTGAATGAGCTCGGCGCGAACGCCGGTGACATTGCCGACGAAGCCCAGCGCCGGATCGGCCGGAGTCACGGTCAGCAGCCCGGCATCCTCGCCCGAGACGCCGACCGCGACCGGCTCGTCGCCGGCCTGGCCGTTGATCGTCGCCACCAGGTCGCGGTTGATCTTGCCGACCAGCACCATGCGGACGATTTCGAGCGTCTCCTCGTCGGTGACCCGCAGGCCGTCGCGGAACTCCGGCTCCTTGCCGACGCGGCGCAGCATCGCGTCGACTTGCGGCCCGCCGCCGTGGACCAGCACGCAGCGCACCCCGACGCTGCGCAGCAGCAGCACGTCCTGCGCGAGGGCGAGGTCGGATTCCTTGTCGATCGCGGCGCCGCCGAGCTTCACCACCACCGACTTGCCGGCGAACTGCCGAATATAGGGCAGCGCCTCGACGAGGATGTGAGCGGTCTGTGACGGGGACAGATCAGCGGTCATGACGTCTTCGAATTTTCACGGATGTAACCGGGGCCGAGATCGATCCCGATCATGGTCGCGCTCGCCTTGCCGGCACCGAGATGCACCTCGATGTCGATTTCCTCGCCCATCATATGCTCGGTCAGCGGCTGGGCTTCGTGAATGACTCCGACGCCGCCCTTGGCGACGACGATCCCGCCGTAGGCGACGCGCGACTTCTCGACGTTCAGATCGACTCCGGTCGACCCCGCCGCCGCCATCAGCCGGCCCCAATAGGGATCGCCGCCGTACCAGCTGCACTTGACCAGATTGTTCTCGACGATCGACTTGGCCGCGGCCCGAGCCTCGGCCGCGCTGGCCGCGCCGGTGACGGTGAGATGGGCCATCCGGGTCATGCCTTCGGCGTCGCGAGCCATCTGCAGCGTGAGGTCGCGGCAGGCGGCGAGGACCGCGTTGGCGAACTCGTCCGCGTCGGCCTTGCCGCGCCGGCCCGAGGCGAGCAGCAGCGCGGTGTCGTTGGTCGACGTCGCGCCGTCGACGTTCAAGGTATTGAATGTTGCGTCCGACGCCGCCTTCAGCGCCTCCTGCATCAGGCTGCGCGGGACGTCGGCATCCGTCGTCAGGAAGGCGAGCATGGTCGCCATGTTGGGGGCGATCATCCCGCAGCCCTTGGCCATCCCGCCGAGCGTGAAGGTCGAGCCGCGGATCACGACTTCCTTGGTCTGATGGTCAGTGGTGAGGATGCCGCGCGCGGCGTCATGGCCACCCTCGGCCGACAGCTTCCGCGCCAGGTGCGGGACGTGGCCGAGGATCGGCTCCATCGGCAGCGGCGTGCCGATGATCCCGGTCGAGCAGACTATGACGTGGCTGTTGGCGATCTGGAGCGCCTCGCCGGTCGCCGCGGCCATCAGCTGCGCGTCCTTGTAGCCGGGCTTGCCGGTCCCGGCATTGGCGTTGCCCGAGTTGACGATCACCGCCGCGGCCTGACCGCCGTTGGCGGCGAGCGTGGCGCGGTCGAGCTCGACCGGCGGAGCGACGAACTTGTTCTGGGTGAACACCGCGGCGCACGGCACCGGCTGCAAGTCCTCGGTCGCGAGCAGCGCCATGTCGAACTTGCGCCGCTTGATGCCCGCATGGCACCCGGCAGCGACAAACCCTTCCGCGGCGGTGACGCTCATGGATAGACCCCGCACGCGGTCAGGCCCGCGCCTTCGTCGAGGCCGAGCATCAGGTTGGCGCACTGGATCATCTGCCCCGCGGCGCCCTTGCCGAGATTGTCGATCGCGGCGAGCGCCAGAATCCGGCCTGTGCGCTCGTCGCGCCGCGCGGTCAGCTGGCAGCCGTTCGATCCGCCGACCCATTTGGTCGCCGGCGGCTCGGCGGTCACGTGGACGAACGGCTCGCCGGCATAAGCCTCGCGCAGGAGCTCGAGCGGATCACCGTCGCCGGCGGCCGAGCCGTAGCAGGTCGCGAGGATGCCGCGGGTCATCGGCGCGAGATGCGGGGTGAACAGCAAAGTCGCGCTCAACGCCAGTTCCATTTCGGCGGTGTGGCGGTGGTTGAGCAGGCCGTAAGCGGCGAAGCTGCCGTCGACGGTGTTGAACGCCGTCGCTTCCTTAAGCTCGCGCCCGGCGCCGCTGACGCCCGAGGCGGCGTCGACGATGATGCTGTCCGGCCTGACCAGCCCGGCCTCGACCAGCGGCTTCAGCGCGAGGATCGCCGCCGTCGCGTAGCAGCCGGCGGCGGCGACCGCCGTCGCTCCGCGGATCGAGTCCCGGTTGATCTCGGGGATGCCGTAGACGAACGCGCTGAGCAGTTCGGGCGCCTCGTGCACGTGGCCGTACCAGCGCTCGTACATCGCGGCGTCGCTCAGCCGGAAGTCCGCGCCGAGGTCGACGAACGGAACGCCCGCCGCGAGGATCGCCGGCGCGATCGCCTGGCTCTTGCCGTGGGGCAGCGCGGCGAACACGAGGTCGACGCCGTCGAGATCGCCGTCGAACCGCTCGACGGTCGAGTCGGGATAGGCCGCCGCGACGTGCGGATGCACGGCGCCGAGCGCCTGCCCCGCCTTGCTGTCGCCGAACAGGCGCGCCGCGCGCAGCCCGGGGTGGGCAGCGAGCAGCCGCAGCAGCTCACCGCCGACATAGCCCGAGGCTCCGAGGATGGCAGACCGAATCATGAGGGGGCGGCATATGGTCGCGTTTGCATATTTATGCAAGATAATGCATATATATGCATATGACCGACGCACGCGACCAGCGCCTCCGGGCGATCTCCGACCTCATTCGCGCCCGCCCGATCGCGAGCCAGGACGAGCTCGCCGAGGGGTTGGCCGCGCTCGGCGTCGCGGTCACCCAGGCGACGATTTCGCGCGATCTCGAGCAATTGGGCGCGGTCAAGGTCCGCCGCGACAACCGCCTCGTTTATGCTTTGCCCGACCAGCGCCGGCCCGGCGATGGCCCCGACTTGGCCAGCGTCGTGCGCGACTGGGTGCGCTCGATCGACGTCGCCGGCAATTTGGTCGTCCTCAAAACCCCGCCCGGCTCCGCCCACCTGGTCGCGGTCGCCCTCGACGGGAGCGATCTGCCCGAGGTGGCCGGCACCATCTCCGGCGACGATACGATCTTCATTGCCGTCCGCGATGCGGCGCAAGCGCCGAAATTTGCCCGGGCACTCGCCGGGTTACGCTAGAGGCGCCTCTTCCACAGGGATTGCGGCAGCCTTCGCGGCCACGAAGGTCAGGGTTGGCTTGCCAGCCGAAGCGGCTTCAGCCGCGAAGGCTGGTGGAGCTGAGGGGAATCGAACCCCTGACCTCTGCAGTGCGATTGCAGCGCTCTCCCATCTGAGCTACAGCCCCGCGCCACCGCCTTATGTTAAGTCCGGCCTTGGTCGGACTAGCAGCGAGCGGCTCCCCTAGCCGCTTGCTTCCGCCCTTGCAATCACCTGTCCCGGGAGAAGGTCGGCTGGCCGATTT
>DASRAY010000053.1:0-8042 GCA_035637935.1 Sphingomicrobium sp. | reverse complement strand
ACCGACGGGGCCGAGGTCGAGACGATGTCGGCCGACCCCAACGCCGGCAACATCAACCTCACCGGCAACGAGTTCGCCCAGAGCATCTACGGCAATTCCGGCAACAACAACATCACCGGCCTCGGCGGTGCCGACTTCCTCGTCGGTGGCGCCGGCAACGACACTTATTACGTCGATCCGTCCGACTTCATCGGCGAAGACGTCGGCGGCGGCGACGACACGATCGTCATCGCCACCAGCTACATTTTGCGCGAGGGCAATGAGATCGAGACCCTGGTCGCATTCAACCAGGATTCGACCGACCCGGTGAACCTCACCGGCAACGAGTTCGGCCAGAGCCTCTACGGCAGCCAGGGCGCCAATATGCTGAACGGCGGCGGCGGCAACGACTTCCTCGTTGGCCTCGGCGGCAACGATTTCCTGATCGGCGGCCCGGGCGACGACGTTCTGCAGGGCGGGACCGGCAACGATCTTTATTATGTCGACACCGGCGACTGGGTGTTCGAAGCGGCTGGCGAGGGCGACGACCTCGTCGTCGCTTTCTCGAGCTTCGCGCTGCTCGCCGGGCACAGCATCGAAACGCTGACCGCGGCTGAAGGAAATGCGGCGATCAACCTCACCGGCAACGAGCTCGGCCAGAGCATCTACGGCAATGCCGGGGACAATGTCCTGACCAGCGGCGGCGGCGCCGACTACATGGCCGGCGGCGCCGGCAATGACGTCTTCGTCCTCACCAATGCGCCGGGCGTCAGCACCATCGCCGATTATTCCGCCGGCGACACGGTCGACGTCACCCAATATGTCAACGTCGCAGGTGGTACCGACATCGTCGCCGGCGGCTATTTGAAGATCGTCGGCACCCAGCTCCAGGTCGACGCCAACGGTGGCGCGGACAATTTCGTGACGATCGCCAACGTCAGCGGCTCGGGCGCCGTTGCGATCCGCTACGTCGCGGGCGGGAACCTCGCCGACATCAGCGTCGCGCGCTCGGCGAGTCAGGAGCCGGCGTCCGCGGCCAAGCTCTCGGCGACGGCGGAACCGGTCGATGCGCATGCCGCCGCCCTGCCTGATGCCCCGCACGCATTCGGCGACGGTGCGTTCCACGAATCCTTCAGCCTCGATCCGGCCGCGCCGCACTTCGACTTTCACGGGATCATCTAGCCGCCGGCGCGGCTTCGGCGTCAGCCGGGCAGGAGCTTGCGCAGCGACTTCGCCAGCGCCGGGCGTTCGACCCGCTGGCCGTAGTGATAGTCGTAGCCGTAGCCGTAGCCGTAACCGGCGCTGCGGACGTCGAACTTGCTCAGGATCGCGCCGATGATGTGCGCGCGCACCGCGAACAGCCGCTCGAGGGCGTGCTTGGCCTGGGCGGACGAGGTGCGGCCCGACTCGATTACCAGCACGGTCGCCTCGACGGCGCGGGTCAGGAGGGGCGCGTCGGCCAGGCCGAGCACCGGCGGGCCGTCGACGATCACATGATCGTACAGACCCGCCGCCTCGTCGATCAGCCGGCTGATCCGGTCACCGGACAGCAGCTCGGCCGGATTGGGCGGGATCTGCCCGGCGGCGAGCAGCGAGAGGTTGGCCTCGCCGGTGTCCTGGATGAAGCTCCGGAGCTGACCGTTGCCGGTCAGCAGGTTGCTAAGGCCGGAGCCGAGCGCCCGGCCGAACGACTTGTGCAGCGACGGGTTGCGCATGTCGGCATCGACCAGCAGCACTCGTGAACCGGTCCGCACCAGCCCCAGCGCGAGCGCGAGCGAGGTCGTCGACTTGCCCTCCTTGGCCTGGGCGCTGGTCAGCATCAGCGTCCGCGGAGTGCCGTGCGGGGTCGAGAATTTCAGCGATGTCAGGATCGAGAAATAGGCCTCGGACAGCGGCGATCGGGGCTCGACCAGCGCCTCGCGGACGTCGGTCGGGGCCGGCAGCTTGGGAGTGACGCCGAGTAGCGGGATGCCGAGCTTGCGCTGGAAGCCGCGCGGCAGCAGTTCGGAATCCTCGAGATGCTCGAGCATGACCGCCAGACCGGCCCCGCACAGCAGGCCGAGGACCAAGCCGATGAGGATGTTGAGGACCAGGTTCGGCTTGAAGGCATGGGCGGGCGGCAGCGCGCGATCGACGATCGAAATATTGTTGGTGCCGATGCCGCCGGCGACTCCGACTTCCTTGAAGCGCTGCAGGAGCGCATCATAGAGCGCGCGGTTGGTGTCGACGTCGCGCTGAATGATGTTGAACTGGATCGAGCGGCCCTGCTCGCCGAGCAGCTGCGACTTCAGGCTGTCGACCCGGGCCTGGAGCGAGCGCTCGGTCGCCAGCGCCTGGCGGTAGCGGCCGCCGAGATCCTGCGAAACCGATGAGCTGACCCGGCCCTGTTCGCGCCCGATCTGCTTGTCGAGCTCGGCGATCTGCGACTTGAGCGCGACCACCGTCGGATATTCGGGCCCGAAATCGCTTTCCAGCTTGCTCAACTGGCCGAGCAGCTCGGCGCGCTGCTGGTGCAGCTCGTTGATGGTCGTGTTGCTCAGCGACTGGGCGGCGATGCTGCCGCCGGTGCCGGCGCGATATTGCGCCTCGGCCGCGGCCCTCTGGGCGCGGGCGAGGGTCAACTGCTCGCTGAGGCTGGAAAGGTCGGTGGCGAGGATCGACTGCTCCGACGCGGCCTGGCCTTCGCCGCTGCGGATTTTGATCAGGCCCTGCGCCTGCGCATATTGGACCGCCTTGCGTTCCGACTCCTCGAGCTTGGCGCGCACATGATTGAGGCGATTCTGGAGGAATTCGCGGGCATAAGCGGCCGCTTCGTAGCGGCGCATCAGGTTCGACTGGACGAAATTCTCGGCGACGGCGTTGGCGACGGTCGCCGACAGCTGCGGGTTGGGCGAATTGAAGGTGACGTTGATGATGCTCGACAGGCGGATCGGCGTGACCACCGTATTCTCGTTGACGATCTTGGTCGCCAGCGCGAAACGCCGCTCGCGCGGCAGCGCCTTGAAGCGCGCCACTTCGCCCTGGTCGAAGTTCGCCAGGAACAGATAATTCTCGTCGAGGCCGAGGTCGCGCACCACGCGTTCCGACAGCGTCCGGCTCTTCAGCAAGGCGTACTGAGTCTGGTAGAATTCCGCTCCGGCGCGAGCTTCGCCGCCCTCCTGCTCGATCCCCTCGATGTTGAGCACCTTGGACTCTTCCCGGGCGACCTGGACCATCACCGTTCCAGCATATTCGGGCCGGGTCAGCATCGAGATCAGGATCGCCGCGGCGACTCCGAGGACGGTGATCGCGAAGATGATGTAGCGCCGCTTGTAGAGGGTCCGCCAATAGCGGCGGAGGACGGATTCGTCCTCCTCGAAGGTCGGGAACCCGACCCCTTCATAGGAGGGAACGGCCAGCTCGCCACCGCCGCGGGGCAGTGCAGGCATCGATTGCGGAGGCAGATATTCGTTCAAGAGTGATGCCCTACAAGACCGGGACGAAAGTGCCGAGGATCGGGAACATGTTGCCGAAGTCGCGGAAGAAGCGGCGCGCCGCGCTCTCGCCGACGATCACGATGTCGTTGCCGTAGATTTGCGGATCCTCGAGCCGGCCCGCCCGGATATCCTTGACGCTGAACAGCGCCGCCGTCTTCTGGCTGTTGACCGTGCGGAAGACGACGACGTTGTTGAGGTTGGCGACCTGGTCGGCGCCCTGGGCGGTGGCGATCGCCTGCTGCAGGGTCATCTTGCCGACGATCGGATAATTGCCGGGCGCCTTGACCGCTCCGTCGACCGTGAAGGTCTTCGCCTTCGCCTTGACGATATTGACCGAAATCTGCGGATTCCTGAGGTAACGGCCCTGCAGCTGCGCAGCGATCGCGCTGCTGAGCTCGGCCGGGGTCCGCCCCGCGGCCTGGATCGCGCCGGCCAGCGGCACCGAAAAATTGCCCGCGGCGTCGACTTCCGCCTCGCGGGTCAGCTCCGGCGCTCCGAACACCTCGACCCGAATCACGTCGAGCGGGCCGATGCGGTAGTTGCTAAGGTCGACCGCCATCGCGGTCGGGTCCGGCGGCGGAAGCGACTGGGCGACCCGCACCGCGCTGCTGCCCTGTCCCAGGGTAGGATTGGAGGCGCAGCCGCCGAGGGCCGCACCGAACGTCAGGAGCAATAGCAGGACCAGAATACGCACCGAAAATCCCCTCCTGACCAACCGTTCCGGCGGCGGTCAGATCGAACCAAAACAAAGGACGCGCGGTTTAGTGCCCTTATTTGCGCAACATCAAGATCGCGGGGGTGACAATCGCTCGCACGCCGCGGTCCGCGATTCCCATCGCCACTGGCCCATGCTATCCGTCCTGCCAAGCCTAAAACGTATCGCGACCGAAACATTCCCTTTGCCCGAGAATGACGCTTTCGAAGCCGGCCGCAGGCACCCCGCGCTTGGCGCCGCCAAGCGCGTGATCGACATCGCCGCAAGCGTCCTGCTCCTCGTGCTGCTGTCGCCGCTCCTGCTGGGGACCGCGCTGCTGGTGGCGGCCGCCCTGGGCTGGCCGGTCCTGTTCACGCAGCAGCGCCCGGGGCTCGGCGGCCGGCCGTTTCGTTTGATCAAGTTCCGATCGATGTCGAACCGTTGCGGCGCAGACGGCGCGCCGCTGCCCGACGCCGAACGGCTCGGAACGGTCGGGCGCCTGCTGCGCTCGACCAGCCTCGACGAGCTGCCGGAGCTGGTCAACGTGCTGCGCGGCGACATGAGCCTGGTCGGCCCGCGGCCCCTGCTGATGGAATATTTGCCGCTCTACTCGGCCGAGCAGCGGCGGCGGCACGACGTTCGGCCCGGGCTGACCGGCCTGGCGCAGGTCGGCGGGCGCAACGCGCTCGACTGGGACGCGAAATTCGCGCTCGACGTTCGCTACGTCGATCACTGGTCGCTGATGCTCGACTGCAAAATCCTCGCCGCGACCGCGTGGCAGGTGTTGACGCGGCACGGCATCAGCCATGAGGACCATGCGACGACCCCCAGGTTCGAGGGCAACCGGAGCGAGCGATGACCAGCCTGTTCGGAATTTACGGCGTCGGCGGCTGCGGCCGGGGGATCCTGCCGGTCGCGCGCGAGCAGCTCGGCGACCGGTCCGACGTCCGGCTGGTGTTCATCGACGATCAGTCCGACAGGAGCAGCGTCAACGGGCACGAGGTCGTGACGCTCGACCAGTTCACCAGTGCGGCGGCCGAGGAGAAAAGGGTTGCGGTGGCCATCGCCTCGTCTCGCGCCAGGCAGGGGGTGGTCGAGCGGTGCCGCGCCGCCGGCCTGTCCTTCTTCGAAGTGCGCGCCGCGAGCGCGGTGCGGATGGACGCGGTCGAGATCGGCGAAGGTGCGCTGATTTCGCCGTTCGTCACCTTCACCAGCAACATCCGGATCGGCGATCATTTCCACGCCAACCTCTATTCCTGTGTCGAGCATGACTGCGTGATCGGCGACTATGTGACCTTCGCGCCCGGCGTCCGCTGCAACGGCAACGTGCATATCGGCGACCATGCCTACATCGGCGCGGGCGCAATCATCCGCCAGGGCACGCCGGGCGAGCCCTTGCGCATCGGCGCCGGGGCAGTGATCGGCATGGGTGCGGTGGTGACCCGCGACGTCTCTCCGGGCGCCACCGTCGTCGGCAACCCGGCGCGTCCGCTGGAACGCTAGGCGGAGGCTTCGGAAAAGACCTGGCGGATCGCGGCACAGGTGCGCTCCACGTCCTGTAGCGTCAGGGTCGGGTGGGTCAGGAACATCAGGCTTGTCTCACCGAGCTCGCGGGCGACCGGCAGCCGCTCGGCCGGCCGCAAGCGCGTGCCGTCGAACGCTTTCTCGAGATAGACTTCCGAACAGCTGCCCTGATAGGCCGGGACCTCGAGCGCGTTGATCTCGGCGACGATCCGGTCCCGGCTCCAGCCTTCGCGCAGGCCGTCCGGCCGGACGTAAGCGTAGAGCCGATAATAAGCGTGGATCAGGCCCTCGCGCGGCCGCGGGACGCGAACCGCATGGCCGAAGGCGCCGAGGGCATCCGCATAAGCCAGCGCATGGGCGGTCCGGCGGGCCGTCATGTCGGCCAGCCGGCGCAGCTGGATGCGGCCGAGCACCGCCTGGATCTCGAGCATTCGCCAATTGGTGCCGAAGCTCTCGTGCAGCCAGCGGTAGCCGGGCGGGTGCGCGCGCTCATAAACCGCCGCCCAGCTCTTGCCATGGTCCTTGTACGACCACATCCGCGACCACAGCTCCGGGTCGTCGGTAGTCACCATCCCGCCCTCGCCGCCGGTGGTGATGATCTTGTCCTGGCAGAAGGACCAGGTGCCGATCTCGCCGAACGTGCCGACGCTGCGGCCATCGACCCGCGCGCCATGGGCCTGGGCGCAATCCTCGATGATCGCGAGGCCGCGCCGGTCCGCAAGGTCGCGCAGCGCAATCATCTCGCACGGCCAGCCGCCGAGGTGCACCGGAAGGATCGCCCGGGTCCGTTCGCCGATGATCCGTTCGACACTGTCGGGGCAGATGTTGCCGCTGTCCCGGTCGACGTCGGCGAACACGGGCGTGGCCCCGGCATTCACCACCGAGGACACCGAAGCGATGAAAGTGCGCGGGGTAACGATGACCTCGTCGCCTGCGCCGATCCCCAGCGCCTTCAGCGCGAGATCGAGGGCGACGGTGCCGTTGAACAGCGCCACGGCATGGGCCGCGCCCGCCCAGTCGGCGAATTCGCGTTCGAACGCCCGCGTCTCCTCGCCGGTCCAGTAATTGACCCGGCCCGAAGCGAGCACCCGGGCGACGGCCTGCTGTTCCTCCTCGCTGTAGCTGGGCCACTGCGCAACCGAGGCGTTCAGCATCCTTCAGGGCTCCTCTCGCTTCCCGCCGGTGCGATAGCTACACACCCCGCGCCATGCCACAACGCAATGCCACCGCGCGGGTCTCGTGATGCGCCTGTTGTTCGTCCACGACCATCGCTTCTATCGCGGCGACGACGGAGCGGTGTTCACGTCGGGCTCGCTCCCGGCCGCGATCTGGGGGCGCTATCTCGAGCATTTTGAGGCGGTCCGTGTTGTCGGGCGCGACGGCGGACCGCCGCCCGCCGCGGCCAAGTTTGCCCAGTCGAGCCGCCCGGGCGTCAGCTTCGACCTCGTTTCGGGCGTTTCCTACAGTCAGCTGATCGTCGGCGCCAAAGGGGTCCGCGAGCGGATCCGCTGCGCCGTCGCCGAGTGCGACGCGGCAATCGTCCGACTGCCGAGCGAGCTCGGCTTCCTTGCCGCCGCCGAGTGCCGCAGGACCGGCAAGCCCTATGGCGTCGAGATGGTCGGCTGCGCGTGGGACGCAATGCGCAACCACGGCTCGCGCTCGGCCCGCCTCTACGCCCCGTTGTTTTTCCGGCGCACCCGGCGGGCGCTTCGCCGGGCGCCGCTGGCGCTGTACGTGACGCGGCGCTGGCTGCAGCAGCGCTATCCGACTGCCGGCAAAGCTTACGCCGCTTCGGACGTGGAGATCGCGCCGATCGATGCGCCGGCCCTGGCGACGCGTCAGGCGCGGCTCGAGCGGATCGCGCGCGGCGAGCCGCCCGTCCTCGGTACGGTCGCCAGCCTGCGCATTCGGTCCAAAGGGGTGCAGACCGCGCTGGCTGCCCTCGAGGTGCTGCGCGGGGACGGGATCGCGCTTCGTTATCGCGTGCTTGGCGGGGGCGACGTGGCTCCGTGGGCCGCGCTTGCCGAGCGCCACGGGGTCGCCGACTTGGTGGCGTTCGACGGCATCCGCCCGGCCGGCGCCGGCGTCGCCCAGTGGCTCGATTCGATCGACGTGCATCTCCAGCCGAGCTTCCAGGAGGGCCTGCCGCGGGCGACGGTCGAGGCGATGAGCCGCGGCGCGGCGTGCATCGGCTCGACCTGCGGCGGCATCCCCGAGTTGCTTCCGCCGGAGCGATTGCACGAGCCGGGCGACGTTGCCGGCCTTGCGCAGCGAATCCGCGCGCTGGCGAGCGATCCGGCGGCGCTCGCCGAAGCGAGCCGACGCGATCTCGAGACGTCGCGCGACTTCCAGCCCAACCGCCTCGCGGC
>DASRAY010000052.1:0-12301 GCA_035637935.1 Sphingomicrobium sp. | reverse complement strand
TGCCAGGACCGCCGCGGCATCCAGAAGCAGCTGACCTACGTCGGCACCGGCAGCCACGCCCGCGCCATGCTCCGCTACGAGCTGCCGCTGAACGAGGTGGTGTTCGATTTCTACGACCGCTTGAAGTCGATCAGCCGGGGCTACGCCAGCTTCGACTACCACCAGGTCGGCCACCGCGAAGGCGACCTCGTCAAGATGAGCATCCTCGTCAACACCGAGCCGGTCGACGCGCTAAGCATGATCGTCCACCGCGCCAACGCCGAGGCGCGCGGCCGGGGGATGTGCGAGCGGTTGAAGGATTTGATCCCGCGGCATCTGTTCAAGATCCCGATCCAGGCCGCGATCGGCGGCAAGATCATCGCGCGCGAGACGATCGGCGCGCTGCGCAAGGACGTCACCGCGAAATGCTACGGCGGCGACGCGACGCGCAAGCGCAAGCTTTTGGAGAAACAAAAAGAGGGCAAGAAGCGCATGAGGGAATACGGCAGCGTATCCATTCCACAGGAAGCGTTCATTGCCGCGCTGCGCATGGGCGACGAGGGCTGAGCGCCCGGCTCAATCCTCGGCCGGGATCGCGACATTGTCGGGGCACCCACGCGGTCCCCGCGGACGCGTCCAGTGACTCCCGCCGAAACCGCTCCCGGTCGCGCTGGTGCGCTCGATATTCCACGAATCCACCAACCTGATCGTCATTGTGCCCTTGCCCCACGGCGGCTTCACGTCCCACCACTTTCCGGTGATCGTGTCGCCGCGGCCGCGGGTGTCGCGGTAGCCTTCGAAATTGTTCGCCCAGGCTTTGCCCCAATCCCGGCCCGGAACCCCGCTGCCGGCCCGCCAGGTCACCTTTCTCCCCTCATCTGCTTCGCTGATGATATAGGTCCCGCCGTCATTACCGGCCCATTTCCCGCTGAGCTGCGGAAGCGCGCATTGCGCCGCCGCCTGCTGCGCGGGCGCGGCGAGCAGCAGCAGCGGGGCGAATGCGACAATCCTTGGAATGACCATGGCCGAACCTTTCGCGTTCACGCCGGCCGTGACTCGCGCCGCGGCCGGAGGCGATCCGGCGGGACAAGGCATTACTCCTGTTCAGCGAGCGGCGCGAGTCAGGCCGCGATCGGCGGCAAGATCATCGCGAGAGAGACGATTGGGGCGCTGCGCAA
Organism: Sphingomicrobium sp.; assembly: GCA_035637935.1. GTDB lineage: Bacteria > Pseudomonadota > Alphaproteobacteria > Sphingomonadales > Sphingomonadaceae > Sphingomicrobium. Next base: position 11,144 of record DASRAY010000052.1, on the reverse strand, counting down.
GGACGTCACCGCCAAATGCTACGGCGGCGACGCGACGCGCAAGGGCAAGCTGCTCGAGAAGCAGAAGGAGGGGAAGAAGCGGATGCGGGTGTATGGGAGCGTGAGCATCCCGCAGGAGGCGTTTATCGCGGCGCTGCGGATGGGCGAAGAATAGCCTTACGGATAAGCGGAGCCGGCGTCGGGTTTCAGCGACAACCCGGCCGGTGCCAGCGCGTGGCGGCGAAGCCGCTGCCCAGCGCCTCCTTCCGGACCATCTGGGTGGTTCCGATCACCCGCACACTCATCGCCCCGGCGCCCTTGTTGCCGCGCACGTCGGCCCATTCCCCGGAGATTTCGAAGCCTTTGGGAATGCCGTGAAACACGTGTGTCCACGATCTGCCGTTGTCGCCGCTCATGCCGACCCAGAAGACGTCGTGCTTGAGGACCCGAACGTAATAAGTGCCGCCGTCGTCGCCCAACCACAGGCCGTCGACCGTCGCCGGCGCGACGCATTTGGCCGCGGCCTGCTGGGCCGGCGCGGCGATCAGCGCCAGGCCGCAAACGATGAGGATTTTGGGAAGATGGTTCGCCATGACGAACCTCCTTGCTGTGCCGGCCGCGACTCGAGGCCGCGGTCGCGAGGTGATCCGGCACAGGTCCAAGATTTACGCTTGTTTGTTGATCGAGGCGAGTCGGAACGGTGCCACGGGTGGTCGATCATCATCCCCCTTCCCCGTCCTCCGCGTCTCAGCCGCCCCCCGGCGGGAACAGGAGGTAGAGCAGCACCCCGGCGACGAACACCACGACGTGCGGCATCATCACCCCGACGAAGAAGGGGATGGCATAGGCCTTCCACACGCTGGTCGCCTCGCGCGTCTGGATGCGATCGAGCAGGCCGCGCCCGAACTCGCTCTGCCAGTAGGTGTTAACCTGGAACGGCGCCGCCGCCGGCTCCGCGCCCCCGTGCTCCGCCGCGCGCGCCGCGAACCAGCGCTCGATCATGAAGCAGCGCGGGTAGAAGGCGCGCTGGTGGTATTTCCACACCGCGTCGACGATCCAGAAGGCGAGCGCGCTGCCGGCCGCGACCAGCAGCAGCACCTTGTTGTGCTGCTGGTAGGCGAGCCCGAGGCCGGCCGCGCTGAAGGTGACGCTCCACGCCTTGATGGTCAGCGCGCGGGCGTCGAACTCCTCGATCGTCTTCTGCAGGAACAGATATTCCTGGGCGAGATAATCGGCGGCTTTGTCGTCGGCCATGAACGCCTCCCTGACGCGGAGTGCGGACCGAGCGGGGGGAGGTTAGCGGGCCAAAGCGGCGAAGGAAATGGACCCCGGATCGGGCCGGGGTGACGGCCTGCGGGGCCGTCACTTCACTCGGCTGGCCTTGAGGATCTTCACCGGCGGGTCGAGGATCTGGCCCTTCATCGCGCCTTCGCCTTTGTCGGGCGACACCGGGGAGGCGAGGATCGCTTTGACCACGTCCATGCCCTCGACCACCTTGCCGAAGGCGGCGAAGCCGCCGGGGCCGTCGAACTGCTTGATGTCGACGGTCATGATGAAGAAGTCGGCCTGGGCCTTGCCGGGCGCGGCGGCGGCCATGGCGATGGTGCCGGCGGTGTTGCTAAGACCGGTGGTGTCGGTGCCCTCGAAAGCGATCGGCGGGTAGAGCTTGCTGACGCTGGTGCGGACGCCGCCCTGGATCAGCCCGCCCTGACCGTAGGGCATGGCGCGGTAGATGGTCTCGCCGTCGAACCGGTGGGTGTCGACATAATGGAGGAAGTTGGCGGTGGTGATGGGCGCGTGGAGGCGGTCGAGGGCGATGACGATGCGCCCGGCGCTGGTGTCGAGCGCGACCGGCACGAAGTCGGACGCGGCGACCGGCGGGCCTTTCAGCTCGACCGGAGTCTGCTGGGCGAGGGCGGGGGCGGCGAGGGCGGGGAGGAGGGTCGACGCAAGCGGGGCGAATCGGGTCAGCATGGTCCGGTTAGTAGAGGGCTTTTCGGTCCCGTCCCAAGCCCTTATAGGCGCGGCGATGCCCGCCATCGAGATTCCGCAAACGGCCGCGCTGCCGGCCGACTGGCGCGACTTCCTCGCGCTGACCAAGCCGCGCGTGATGAGCCTGGTGGTGTTCAGCGGGCTGTGCGGCCTGCTCGCCGCGCCGGTGATGCCGCCGCTGGTGCTCGGCTTCACCGCGATCCTGTGCATCGCGCTCGGCGCCGGGGCGTGCGGCGCGCTCAACCAATGGTATGAGGCGGAGCTCGACGGCAAGATGCGGCGGACGGCCGGGCGCCCGCTCCCGGCCGGGCGGATGGAGCGGCAGAGCGCGCTCCACTTCGGGGTCGGGCTGGCGAGCTTCTCGGTGCTGCTGATGGGGCTTGCGGCCAACTGGCTCGCGGCCGCTTTGCTGACCGTCTCGATCCTGTTCTACGTGCTCGTCTACACCGTGTGGCTAAAGCCGAGGACGGCGCAGAACATCGTCATCGGCGGCGCAGCCGGGGCGTTCCCGCCGCTGATCGGCTGGGTCGCAGCGACCGGCCGGGTCGAGCTCACGCCGGTGCTGCTGTTCGCGATCATCTTCCTGTGGACCCCGCCGCATTTCTGGGCGCTGTCGCTGTTCGTCCGCTCCGATTACGCCGCGGCCGGGATCCCGATGCTGCCGGTGGTCGCCGGGCTCGAGGCGACCCGGCGGCAGGTGTTCCTGTACAGCCTGGCGATGGCCGCCGCGGCGGTGGCGCCGTGGCCGCTCGGACTGACGGGCCCGGTCTACGGCGCGTCGGCGGCGATCTTGAGCGTCGTGTTCGTGGTGCTCGCGAGCCGGGTGCTGTCGAGCCGAGCGACCGAGCCCGCCCAAATGGGCGCGGAGAAGCATCTGTTCGCTTATTCGGTGTTCTATTTGTTCGCTTTGTTCACGGCGCTGGTCGCCGATCGCTGGGTTGCCGGGTGAGGCCCGAGCTCGAGCAGGAAGTCGTCCGCCGCCAGCGCGAGCGGGCGCGGATCATGGCGGTGCTGCTGGGCGCGTTCGTCGTGCTGCTGTTCCTGATCACCGTAGCCAAGGCCGGGATGAACTGGTGACGACCGCCGCGGCGCAGAAGAACAACCGGACGGCGCTGATCGCAACGCTGGTCGCGCTCGGCTTCCTCGGCCTCGCCTTCGCCGCGGTGCCGCTGTACCGCGCCTTCTGCCAGCTGACCGGGTTCGACGGCACGCCGCTGCGCGCGACCAAAGCGCCGGGCGCGGTCGCGGGCGAGATCGGGGTGCGGTTCGACGCCAACGTCCATCCCGGGCTCGCCTGGCGGTTCGAGCCGGTGCAAAACCGGGTGCGGATCGCCCCGGGGGCGCGGACGACCATCTACTACCGCGCGACCAACCTCACCGCGCGGACGATCACTGGCCAGGCGGCGTTCAACGTCACCCCCGATCCGGTCGCGCAATATTTCAACAAGATCGAATGCTTCTGCTTCACCGAGCAGACGCTCAAAGCCGGCGAGAGCGTCAAGATGCCGGTGGTGTTCTACGTCGACCCGAAGATCCGCCAGGACGAGAGCGCCAAGGGGATCGACGAGATCACCTTGAGCTACACATTTTACCCGGTGGAAAGCCGCGCCACGGGCCGCTAGAGGCCCATCGAAGACCAAAGGGGAAGCTGAACCGCATGGCCGCGACCAAGAACCACGATTACCATCTCGTCGAGCCCGACATCTGGCCGCTGATCGGCGCCTTTTCGGCCCTGGCCCTGTTCGCCGGGGCCGTGATGTGGTTCCACGACAATCCCTACGGCCCGATTGTCGGCGGATTGGGCGCGCTCGGCGTGATCGTGACCATGATCAATTGGTGGCGCAACACGATCAATGAGGCGCACACCGGCTACCATACGCCGGTCGTCCAGCTCCACCTGCGCTACGGGATGATCCTGTTCATCGCCTCCGAGGTGATGTTCTTCCTCGCCTGGTTCTGGGCGTTCTTCGACAGCTCGCTGTTCCCGTCCCATGTCGAGGCGGTCGGCCACCAGTGGCCACCCAAGGGCATCGAGGTGCTGAACCCGTGGGGCTTCCCGCTGCTCAACACCATGATCCTGCTGTGCTCGGGCACCACGGTGACCTACGCCCACCATGCGCTGATCCACGGCAACCGCAGCGGGCTGAAGCTCGGGCTGTGGATGACGATCCTGCTCGGCCTGCTGTTCACCAGCATCCAGGCCTATGAATATGCGCACGCGCCCTTCGCCTTCAAAGGCAATATCTACGGCGCGACCTTCTTCATGGCGACCGGCTTCCACGGCTTCCATGTGATCGTCGGCACGATCTTCCTAAGCGTCTGCCTGCTGCGCGCCTACAAGGGCGACTTCACGCCGCGGCAGCATTTCGGGTTCGAGGCGGCGGCCTGGTACTGGCATTTCGTCGATGTCGTGTGGCTGTTCCTGTTCACCTCGATCTACGTGTGGGGCGGCTGGGGCGCGCCGCACACGCCCTGAGCGCAATCGAACCAGCGCCGCTCGCCGCGGCGACCCGGGGGCTGTGCCCGCGCTGCGGCGCGCCGACCCTGTTCCGCGGCTGGGTGGGCTTCGCGCCGCGCTGCCGTGGCTGCGGGCTCGACTTCGCCGGCTTCAACGTCGGCGACGGCCCGGCGGCGTTCCTGATCCTGATCGTCGGTGCGGTGGTCGTCGCCGCGGCGCTGACCCTCGAGCTGGCGGTCGAGCCGCCGGCGTGGGTCCACCTGATCTGGGTTCCGGTCGCCGCGGCGCTGACCCTCGGCGGGCTGCGCGTCACCAAGGCATGGTTGCTCGCGCAGGAATATAAGCATCGCGCGCGCGAGGGACGGCTGGTCGAATGAACAAGCGGCTGCCGCTGGCTCCGACCCTCGTCGTCACCGCGGCGATCGCCGTGCTGATCTCCCTCGGCGTGTGGCAGCTGAAGCGCGCGGTGTGGAAGGAGCGCCTGCTCGCCCGATATGCCGCTGCCGAGAAGCTGCCGCCGATCAGCTGGCCGACCGCGCCGCTCGACGCCAGGCAGCTGCCGCTGTTCCGCTACGCGACCGGAGTGTGCCTGCGGCCGGTCGGAACGCGCGCGATCGCCGGCGAGAACCGCGCCGGCGAGTCCGGCTACGTCCATATCGTCGACTGCGCGACCGGCGCCGAAGGGCCGGGGATGAGCGTCCAGGTCGGCTGGTCGAAGAACCCCAACCAGCGCGTCGAGTGGGCCGGCGGGCCGGTCAGCGGGATCATCGTCCCCGACCGCGTCAGCCGGATGCGGCTGGTCGCGGCCAGCGCCCCGCCGGGACTCGAACCGAGTGCCGAGCCGAGCCCGGAAACGGCCAGCGCGATCACTCCGGCCGGCCACCGCATGTATGCCGCGACCTGGTTCGCCTTGGCGGTCGCGGCGCTGATCATCTACATACTGGTTCTGATGAAGCGCGGTCGGACAGCATGAGCGGCGAGCTGCATCGCCTGGCCAACGGCCTGACCGTCGCCGTCGACCCGATGCCGGGCGCGGAGTCGGTCGCGATCGGCCTCTACGCCCAGGTCGGCTCGCGCTCCGAGCCCGAGCACCTCTCGGGCCTCGCCCACCTCGTCGAGCATATGGTGTTCAAGGGCGCCGGCAGCCGCGACACGCGCGCGCTGGCCGAAGCGATCGAGGACGTCGGCGGGGCAATCAATGCCTGGACGGCTCGCGACCAGACGGTGTTCTACGGCCGGACCCTGGCCAAGGACGCCGAGCTGCTGTGCGAGATCCTGACCGACATGGTCCGCTCGCCCCACCTCGCCGAAGAGCATCTCGAACGCGAGAAGGACGTCATCCTGTCCGAGCTCGGCGAAGTCACGGATTCGCCCGACGACCTGGTCCACGAGCATCTGTTCGAGGCGGCGTTCGACGGCCAGCCGCTCGGCCGCTCGATCCTCGGTCGGGCCGAGACGCTGCGCGCGATCGGGCGCGAGGATATCCTGCGGTGGATCGAGGGTGAGCTGGTCCCGTCGCGCCTGATCCTCGCTGCCAGCGGCAAGGTCGACGGCGATCGGATCCTCAAATGCGCCGAGCGGCTGATCGGCGACCTCGAGGACTGGCCCGGCGTACCGATCGGCCGCGCCGAATTCACCGGCGGCGTGCGCAACGACCGCCGCGAGTTCGAGCAGGCGCATTGGTCGCTTGCGCTTCCGGGGTTGCCCGCGGCCGATCCGCAACTCCCGGCGCTGTCGATCTTCGTCCAGGCTCTCGGCGGGGGCATGTCCTCGCGCCTGTTCCAAGAGCTGCGCGAGGAGCGCGGCCTCGCTTACTCGGTCAGCGCCTGGCACCAGGCCTATGCCGACACCGGGATCGTCGCGATGAGCTGCGCCGCCGACCGCGCCCGCGCGGTCGAATCGATGCACCTCGCGCGCTCGGTCTTGGCGCAAGCGGTCGAGACGCTCGACGAAGCCGAGGTCGTGCGCGCGCGCGCCCAGCTCGAAGCCGGGCTGCTGATGGCGATGGAGACCCCGCAGGGCCGCACCGACCATATGGCGCGCTCGATCGAAGTGTTCGGGCGGATCCTCGGGACCGGCGAAGTGCTCGACGAGCTGCGCTCGGTCGATGCCGCGGCGGCCAAAGCGGCGGGCGCGGCGACGCTGGTCGACGGCCGCGCCGCGATCGCCTCGGTCGGGGCTTCGCTCGCCCTCGCCGCTTAGTCCCCGGCGTGACCGACCTGACCACGATCGTCGCCGAGCCTTGGGACGACTGGGGCCTGATCGACTGCGGCAACGGCAGGAAGCTCGAGCGCTACGGACCGGTCACGGTGGTGCGGCCCGAGCCGCAGGCGATGTGGGCGCCGGCGCGGGCCGACTGGGACCCCGACGCGACCTTCGTGCCCGGCTCGGACGAGGAGGGCGGCGGGCGCTGGGTCCAGCACCGGGCGGTCCCGCGCTCATGGCCGCTGGCGCGGGGCGCGGTGCGGTTCGACGCATCGCTGACCCCGTTCCGTCACCTCGGCTTCTTCCCCGACATGGCGCCGCAATGGGACTGGATGCGCGCGCGCTCGGCCGAAGCCGAGGTGCTCAACCTGTTCGGCTACACCGGGGTCGGGACCCTGCTGCTGAGCGATGCCGGCGCCCGGCCGGTGCATGTCGACGCGTCCAAGAAATCGGTCGAGCAGGGTAAGGCCAATGCGGCTTTGTCGGGGATGGCCGACCGCCCGATCCGCTGGATCGTCGACGATGCGACCAAGTTCACCGCGCGCGAGGTGCGGCGCTCCCGGCGCTACGACGGCATCCTGCTCGACCCGCCCAAGTTCGGTCGCGGCCCGGAGGGCGAAGTGTGGCGGCTCGAGGAGAATCTCGCGCCACTGCTCGCCGAGTGCCGCAGGCTGCTCGATGCCGACAGCAGGTTCCTGGTGCTGACGGTCTACGCCGTGCGCATGTCGGCGCTGGCGATCGGTGAGCTGGTCAAGCAGACGCTCGGCGATCTCGGCGGCACCGTGGAGATGGGCGAGATGGCGGTGCGCGAGGAAACGCGCGGGCTGCTGCTCCCGACCGCGATCTTCGCGCGCTGGTCTAGGTCCGGCTAGCGCGGATCGCGGCGCCGGCCACGAACGGGGCGCCGGCGGTGAGCAGCAGCGACGCCGCCGCCTCGAGCAACAGCGCGTTCGCCGCGCCGAAGATCAGCAGCGGCACCGCCAGCGGCAGCAGCAACAGTCCGGCCAACGATCCCGCCCGCGGCAGGCCCGCGGTCACCGCAGCGACCGCGACTGCGAGGGCGGCGAGGCCCGGAGTCCCGATCGCCAGAGCGAGCTCGGTCTTGGCCAGCGCCGTGCCGTCCATCGCCAGCAGCGCCGACGCCGGGATAGCTGCAATGACGAGGAGCGGGGCGAAGGTCAGCCAGTGGGCGACGATCTTGGCCGCGGCGACGCTCTCCTCGGCGAGGCCATGGAGCGCGAGCTGGTCGAGCACCCCGTCGGCGCGGTCGGGCTCGACCAGCCGCTCGACCGGCAGCAGCGCCGCGGTCAGCGCGGCGATCCACAAGGCTCCGGGGCCGATCCGCGCCAGCAGCTTCGCGTCGGGGCCGATCGCGAACGGCATCAGCGTCGCGACCAGCAGGAAGAAAGCGATCGGCAGCCAGGCCGCGCCGGTGAAGCCGCGGCGCAGGTCGCGGGCGATCAGCGCGGCGATCACGCGCTCGCCCTTTGCCCGAGCTCGAGCCTGCGCCACTCGCCGCCGAGCGGCTGGTGCGACGCGGCGAGGACCGCTCCGCCCCCCTCAAGATGGCGTTCGACCAGCGCGCCGAGGCGCTTGCGCCCGTCGGTGTCGAGCGCGTTCAGCGGCTCGTCGAGCAGCCACAGCGCCGCTCCCGACGCCGCGACCCGCGCCAGGGTCGCGCGCTTGAGCTGGCCGGACGACAGCAGCCGCACCGGAACCTCGGCGAGCTGATCGATCTTGAGCGCGACCATCGCCTGCTCGACCGCGCCGCCCCAGAAACCCAAAGCATGGCGCAGGATGCGCTCGCGATCGAGCGCGAGATGGTCGTCGGCGAGCGCCAGCGGCGAGCGTTCGACCTGCCCGTGCTCGGCCTCCAGCAGCCCGGCGGCGAGGCGGATCAGGCTCGACTTGCCGCTGCCGTTGGGCCCGGCGACCTGGAGCCGCTCGCCGCGCCCGAGCGCGAGGTCGAGCCCTTCGACCAGCAGGGTGCCGCCGCGCCGCAGGGTCACGTTGCGGAACGTCAGCAGGCCGGTCACGCGATGCTGTCCTCGAGCGCGTGCATGTCGGCGTCGCTCAAGCCGAAATGGTGGCCGACCTCGTGGATCAGGACGTGCGCGACAAGATGCTCGAGCGTGTCGGCGCCGTGGGCCCATTCGTCGAGGAGCGGGCGGCGGAACAGCCGGATGCGCTCGGGCAGGGTGCCCGACTGGTCGACACTGCGCTCGGTCAGGGGCACGCCTTCGTAGATGCCGCTGAGCTCGAACGCGTCGTCGATCCCCATGTCGGCGAGCGTCTTGTCGTCGGCGAACTCCTCGACCAGCAGCACGACCTCGCCGAGGCTGTCGGCGAACGGCGCGGGCAGCGCGTCGAGGGTGGTGCGGGCGAGCGCCTCGATCTCGGCGGCGGAGGGCGGCGGTCCGAAGCGGCGCATCGCGGCCGCATAGGGGTTAGCGACACCGCGCTGCAAGGTTGGCGGAGCGGGAGGGATTCGAACCCTCGATACGGTTTTGCCGTATACTCACTTTCCAGGCGAGCGCCTTCGACCACTCGGCCACCGCTCCGCTATCGCTGGAAGGGCGCCCCTGTAGGCAAGCGCGGCGGATCGGGCAACCTTCCCGCCGATCGCAGCCCTGAAGGCGCCGCCGTCACCCGAAGGTGAAGGCGAACGCCTCGGCGCCGGGGTCGAGGAAGGTGATGGTGAAGGTGCGGTCGCGGACGGCGCCCTCCTGCCGCACCAGCTGGTAGAGCCGCTGCTCGCGGATCACGCCCGAACCGTCGGCGGCGACGTCGCCGCCGGCGTCGCCGCTCGGCGGCTGGCCATCGAGCGTGACGCGGAAGCGCACCGGCCTGCCCCCGGCCGGGCCGAGCACCAGATGCAGGTCGCGGGCGTGGAAGCGGAAGCTGAGCTTCGCCCCGGGCGCGAAGGTGACCGCGCTTTGCCTGCGGTCGAGCCACGGGCCCTCGAGCGCCCAGTGGTTGAGCTCGAGCGGGGCCGCGGCATAGGTCTTGAGCTGGTCGCGCGCGAGCCCGCCGGGCGAGGCGAAATTCTCGGCCCGGGCGTAGCCGATGTAGGTCTCGCCCGACTGGACGTCGCGGAGCGCGGCCGCGGCCTCGGCGCCGCTGCCGCTGGCCCGGGCCATGGCCGTATCCCTGGGCGCGTGCCCGGCCTCGGCGAGCAGCTGGCGGATCACCCGCTCGGACATCGCATAGTCGCCCTCGCCGAAATGGTGGTAGCGGATGCGGCCTTGGGCATCGATGAAGTAATGCGCCGGCCAGTAATGGTTATCGAGCGCGCTCCACAGCCGGTACTGGTTGTCGAGCGCGACCGGATAGCGGATGCCGAGGTCGGCGATCGCCCTGGCGACGTTGGCGGGCTCGCGCTCGAACGCGAACTCGGGGGCGTGGACCCCGATCACCACCAGCCCGTCCTTGCGGTACTTCTCGTCCCACGCCTTGATGTAGGGCAGCGAGCGCAGGCAGTTGATGCAGCTGTAGGTCCAGAAGTCGACGACCACGACCTTGCCCCGCAATTGCTCGCGGGTCAGGGCCGCGCTGTTGAACCACGGCCCGAGGCCGTCGAGCGGCGGCAGCGCGCCTTCCACCGGGAGGATCAGCTGGCCCATCTTGTCGGTCCGCGCCGCGCTCTCGTCCATGCCGCCGACGCCGAGCCGGCGGGCGAGGCCGGATTCGAGGCTCGCCGTCTGGGCGCTCGACAGCTTGGCCAGCACGCGCGTGTCGAGCCCGAGCGCGATCGCCGCGACCCCGACCAGCACCAGCACGCCGAGCACCTGCCGGATGCGTTCGCTCGCCCCCATGGACTGCTTCATCCGCGCGAACAGCTTGCCGCCGATCAGCAGAGCGAGGGCCAGCGAGGTCGCCGCGCCGAGCGCGTAGGCGAGCAGCAGCAGGGTGGTGTTGAAGCTCGCGCCCTGGAGCGCGGCGGCGGTGAAGATGATGCCGAGGATCGGCCCGGCACACGGCGCCCACAGCAGGCCGGTGGCGATGCCGAGCACGGCCGACGACCAGATGCTCTCCTTTTCGCCAGGCTGCCGCTCCGACAGGCGTGAGCCGAGCGCGACCAGCGGGCGGGTCATGCGGTCCGAGACGGACGGAAAAACCAGCGCGATGCCGAACAGCGCGAGCAGGATCAGCGCCGCCCAGCGGCCGATCTGGTTGGCGCGCACGGCCCAGCCGCCGCCGACCGCGGCAAGCGTGGCGACGATCGCAAAGGTCGCGGCCATGCCGACGAGCATCGGCAGCGTGCTGCGCGCAAAGCTGCGTCCGGCGCGAGCAAACACGAACGGCAGCACCGGCAGGATGCAAGGACTGACGATGGTCAGGATGCCGCCGAGGTAGGCGAGGAGGATAATCAGCATGACCGCATTTCTCCGCGAGGATGAACAGGCTGCGTCATTGTTGGCCCCGACGCGGCGACAGATACGGGGCCATCAGCCAGCCGGATGCAGCGCCCGTGCATCCACGCCCCGAGCCAGCTCGTAACTTGGTTCGC
>DASRAY010000051.1:0-12871 GCA_035637935.1 Sphingomicrobium sp. | reverse complement strand
GGGCGCGGGCGAACAGCTCGATGTCGCCGATGATCTCGACCCCGGCGTCGCGGGCGCGCTGGGCGATCGGGTGGCGGTTGAGCGGCAGGCCGGGGGTGACGATCAGGCTGTCGAATTGGGCGAGGTCGGCGGTGTCGAGGTTCGCGATGATCAGCTCCTCCCCGGGACGGGGAGGGGGACCGTTCGCCGAAGGCGAATGGTGGAGGGGGTGTTGTGCAGGGCTCAGACCCCCCTCCGTCAGCGCTCCGCGCTGCCACCTCCCCGTCCCGGGGAGGAGCATGTTGCGTGCCTCTTCCTTCGCATCCCACGCCGTTACCTTCGCCCCGCTCGCCAGCAGCGCCTCCACCGTCGCCAGCCCCGATCGCGCGAGGCCGTAGACGGCGTAGTGCTTGCCGGCGAACGCCTTGGCCGTGATCACCGCAGCTTCAGCGTCGACAGGCCCGCCAGCGCGAGCACGAAGCTGATGATCCAGAAGCGGATCACGACCGTCGGCTCGGACCAGCCGAGATGCTCGAAATGGTGGTGGATCGGGGCCATCAGGAAGACCCGCTTCCCCGTCCGCTTGTACACCGCGACCTGGATGATCACCGAGAGCGCCTCGACCACGAACAGCCCGCCGACGATCGCCAGCACGAACTCATGGTGGGTCGCGACCGCGATCGCGCCGAGCGCCCCGCCCAAAGCCAGGCTGCCGGTATCGCCCATGAAGACCGCGGCCGGCGGGGCGTTGAACCACAGGAAGGCGAGCCCGGCGCCGACGATGGCCAGGCAGAGCACGGTCAAATCGCCGACGCCAAGGATGTGCGGGATGCCGAGATAGGTCGCGAACTTGGCGTTGCCGACGAGGTAGGAGATGAGGAGGAAGGTCAGGCTGGCGATGATCACCGGCATGGTCGCGAGGCCGTCGAGCCCGTCGGTCAGGTTCACCGCATTGCCGAAGGCGACGATCACGAACGCGCCGAAGACGATGTAGAAATAGCCGAGGTCGACGAGCGGCCCCTGCTTGAACGGCACGTAGAGCTCGGTCGTCCCGAAATGGACGATGATCCAGGTCGCGATGCCGGCGATCAGGAATTCGAGCGCCAGCCGGGTCCGGCCGGAAAGGCCCGCGTGGTGCGCCTTCTTGACCTTGTCGTAATCGTCGAGCCAGCCGATCAGCCCGAACCCGGCGGTGACCAGCAGGCACGCCCAGACATAGGGGTTGGCGAGCTGCATCCACAGCAGCACCGAGACGATCACCGCGATCAGGATGAGCAGGCCGCCCATGGTCGGCGTGCCGCGCTTGGCGAGGTGGCTCTGCGGCCCGTCGGCGCGGATCGGCTGGCCCTTGCCCTGGCGGACGCGCAGCCAGCGGATGAACCACGGCCCGAGCAGCAACCCGATCAACAAAGCGGTGGCGCTCGCTCCGCCGGCGCGGAAGCTGATGTAGCGGATCAGGTTGAGGAGGCCGGGGAAGCCGAGCTGGTCGGCGATTACGTAGAGCATGCCAGCCCCCCTGACACGCGATCGACCAGCTTTGCCAGCCCCACCGAGTTGGACGCCTTGACCAGCACCGCGTCGCCGGGGTGGAGCCTGGCGATCAGCCCGTCGATCGCTTCGTCGACGCTGGCGACGAGGTCGAGCGAGACCTTGCCGACGACCTGTTCGGCGAGCGGCCGCATCTCCTCGCCGATCAGGATCAGCTCGTCGACATGCGCCTCGAGCACGGCCGGCGCGAGGCCGGCGTGGAGCTCGGCGCTGTGCTCCCCGAGTTCGCGCATCGGGCCGAGCACCGCGATCCGCCGCGTGACGTCGCGCTCGGCGCCAAGGCTCTTCAAGGTCGCGGCCATCGACGCCGGATTGGCATTGTAGCTCTCGTCGATCAGGATCGCTTCGCCGCCGGCGAGCTCGATCACGTGGCGGGCGCCGCGGCCCTTCAATCCCGCCATGTCGGCGAGCGCCAGCGCGGCGAGGGCGACGTCGGCGCCGACCGCTTCGACCGCCGCCAGCACGGCCAGCGCATTGGTCACCCAATGGTCGCCGGGCTGGGAGATGGTGAAGGTCAGCTCGCGCTCGAGCAAGGCCGCGCTGATCAGGCTGCCGCCGCCCTCGGCGGCGACGGCGTGGATGGCGTGGACGTCGGCATCGCCGCCACCGAAGGTGATGATCCGGTCGGCCCGGCGGCGCGCGGCCCGGACCAGCCGGTCGCGGTGCGGCGTGTCGTTGGGGACGATCGCGATGCCGTCTGGCTCGAGCCCCTGGAAGATTTCGCCCTTGGCGTCGGCGATCGCCTCTTCCGAGCCGAGACTTTCGATGTGCGCCGGGGCGATGGCGGTGATCAATGCGAGGTGCGGGCGCACCTGGGCGGTCAGCGCGGCGATCTCGCCGGCGTTGTTCATGCCCATCTCGAACACGGCGAAGGCGGCGTCGCGCGGCATCCGGGCGAGCGACAGCGGCACCCCGGTGTGGTTGTTGTAGCTCTTGACCGAGCGGTGGGCGCGGCCCGGGGCGATCCGCTCGAGCGCGGCGTAGAGCGCTTCCTTGGTGCTGGTCTTGCCGACCGAGCCGGTGACCCCGAAGATCGTCGCCTGGCTGCGCTCGCGCGCCGCGCGGCCGAGCGCCTGGAGCGCCGCGAACACATCGTCGACCAGCACGTGCGGCCGGTCGATCGGCTGGGCCACGATCGCCGCCGCCGCTCCGGCGGCGAAAGCGGCGTCGACGAATGTGTGCCCGTCGTGGACCGTGCCCGGCATGGCCACGAACAGGAAGCCGGGCGCGACCTCGCGGCTGTCGAAGGTCACGCCGGTGACTTCGAACGGCGCGCTTGCGGTGCCGCCGGTGGCGGCGGCGATTTCATCCGAGGTCCACAGCGCGCTCACGCCGCGCACTCCCGCGCGACCAGCGCATCGTCGAACGGGAGCACCCGGTCGCCGACGATCTGGCCGGTCTCGTGGCCCTTGCCGGCGACGAGCACGATGTCGCCCGCGCCGGCGATGCGGATCGCTTCGGCGATCGCGTCGCGCCGGCCGGCGACCTCGGTCGCGCCGGGGGCGGCGGCGAGGATCGCGGCGCGGATCCGGGCCGGGTCCTCGCCGCGCGGATTGTCGTCGGTGATGATGACCACGTCCGACAGGCGCGCCGCCACCGCGCCCATCTCGGGGCGCTTGCCCTGGTCGCGGTCGCCGCCGGCGCCGAATACCGTGATCAGGCGCCGCTCGACGTGCGGCCGCAACGCGGCGATCGCCGCTTCGAGCGCATCGGGGGTGTGGGCATAATCGATATAGACCGGGGCGCCCGACCGGCTGATCACCGCGCGCTCGAGCCGCCCGCGCACCGGGGCGACCCGCTGCATCGCCGAGAACACGCGCTCCCACGGCCCGCCGGTGGCGAGCACCAGCGCGGCGGCGGTAAGGACGTTGGCCGCCTGGTAAGCGCCGATCAGCGGCAGCGCGAGCCGGTGGGGCTTGCCGCCATGCTCGAGCGTCAGGATCTGGCCGAGCGGGCTCGGGCTCTGCTCGGTGAGGCGGATCATCGCGCCGTCGCGGCCGACGGTCAGCACCTCATGGCCGGCGCGCTGCGCCCGCTCGACCACCTCGCCCGACCTGGGGTCGTCGGCCCACACCACCACCGGCTTGCCCGGCGCAAGCAGCTCCTCGAACAGCCGCATCTTGGCTTCGAAATAGGCGTCCATCGACGGGTGGTAGTCGAGGTGGTCGCGGGAAAAATTGGTGAACGCCGCGGCGGCGAGCGGCACGCCCTCGGCGCGGTGCTGGTCGAGCCCGTGCGACGAGGCCTCGTAGGCGACATGACTGATGCCCATGCGCTTGAGGCCCGCCATGTTGTTGAGGAAGGTGACGATGTCGGGCGTCGTCAGCCCGGTCTTCACCTGGTCGTCGGAGGTGGTCACACCGAGCGTCCCGATCGACGCCGAGCGATGGCCAGTCATGCGCCAGATCTGCCGGGTCATCTCGACCGTCGAGGTCTTGCCGTTGGTCCCGGTCACCGCGACCACCGTGTCCGGGTAGGGCGCGTAATAGCGCGCGGCGAGCTCGGCGAAGCGACGGCGCGGATTGTCGTCGCCGAGCAGCGGCACGCCGTCGACCTCGGCTTTGGGTCGAGCGACCACCGCGACCGCGCCGCGCTCGATCGCCTCGGGAATGAACTCCTCGCCGTTGGCGACGGCGCCGCGAAACGCCCCGAACACGCTGCCCGGGGCGACCTTGCGATGATCGATCGCAAAGCCGGTCACGACCGAATCCGAATCCACGTCCGCGAGGTCGCGTAGTTTCACCCGATTATTCCTCCGGGTGCTTGTCGTGAACGAACGGCAATACCTCCGCCATGTTGGGCTCGCGGTTGCGGTCGGGCCGGACGCCGAGCATCGGCGCGATCCGGCTGATCGTGCGGCTGACCACCGGGGCGACGTTCCAGCCGGCGGTGTGGAAGCCGTACGTGTCCTTGGTCGCCTTGGGGTCGTCGAGCATCGCGACGATCACATAACGGGGTTCGTCCATCGGGAAAACGCCGGCGAAGGTCGTGATCACCGCCGACGAGGTGTAGCGGCCGTTGAGCAGCTTCTCCGCGGTGCCGGTCTTGCCGCCGACGCGATAGCCCGGGGCGTCGGCCTTCTTGCCGGTGCCCGCCAGCACGACCTCGCGAAGCAGGGCGCGCATGCGGTAGCTGGTGTCCTCGGTGAACACCCGGCGGCCGGTCGCGATCGGATGGTTGCGGTCGACCTTGAGCAGGGTCGCGGGACGGTAGATGCCGCCATTGAACAGGGTCGCATAGCCGGTCGCGAGGTGGAGCGGAGTGACGGCGATGCCGTGGCCGTAGCCGACCGTCATCACTTCGAGCGGGCCCCAGTTGGCGCCCGGGGTCAGCGCCCGCGCCCGCTCCTTGAGCTCGATCTGGACCGGGCCGGTGAAGCCCATCTTGCCGAGGAACGCCTTTTGCCGCTCGGCGCCGACCTGGGCGGCAATCTGCGCAGTGCCGATGTTCGAGCTTTCACGCATGATGTCGGCGACGGTGCACGTCCCCCCGAACGGATGGGTATCGTGGATCTGGTGGCCGTAGGCGACCAGCACGTCGGGGCAATTGTAGGTCTGGCCGAACGAGCGGATGATCCCGCTGTCCATCGCCATGGCGACAGTGAACGGCTTGAAGGTCGAGCCGAGCTCATAGGCCCCGAGCGTGGCGCGGTTGAAGCGGGCCTCCTCGGTGCCCTGGCCCGCCGCATTGGGGTTGAGCTGCGGCAGGCTGGTCATCGCCAGCACTTCGCCGGTGTGGACGTCCATGATCACGCCGGCGGCGCCGATCGCCGAAAATTCGCTCATCGCCGCGCTGAGCTCATGCTCGAGCGCCTGCTGCAGTCGGCTCGAGATCGACAGGGTCAGCGGCCGGCCGCGGGTCGCCGCGTCGGCCAGCTCGTGGTCGAAGGCGCGTTCCATCCCGGCGACGCCATGCCCGTCGATGTCGGTGTAGCCGAGCACATGCGCGGCGAGCGTCGTCTGCGGATAGAGACGGTCGGGTTCGCGCTGGATGGCGAGGCCCGGCTCGCCGAGCGCATTGACCGCTTCGACCAGGGCCGGCGGCGCGCGGCGGCGCAGATAAAAGAAGGATTTGCCGGACCGCAGGAGCCCGAAATACTGCTCGGCGCTATGTTCCGGCATCAGCTGCGCCAGCCGGCCGGCGAGCGCGAGCTTGTCGCCGATCACCTTCCCCGGGTGGACGGCGATGATCCAGGCATCGATCGTCCGGGCCAGCGGCTGGCCGTCGCGGTCGACGATGTCGCCGCGCTCGGGAACCAGAGCGGTCAGGCCCTCCTTGCGCCCGGCGTGATCGCCGAACGCCGCGAGATAGAGGATGCGCAGCGCGATCAATGCGACGATGCCGGCATAGACCAGCATGCCGAACATCAGCCGCTGATGCATGACGGCGAGAATCTGGCGGCGCTGGCCGACCAGTCGGAGCCGCTCGGGCCGGGGCGCGACGAGAGCGGGCGACGGGGCGTTCATTGGCCGGAGACGGAGTCCTTCGCAGCTTTCCTGACGGGCTTGTCCGGAAGCGGGGCAAGCGGATCGGCTTTCGCAATCCGCACCGGCTTTGTCATGGGCTTGGCGGCCGCGAGGCCCGGCTTATCCACGGATTTCTTTGGTGCCGGTATTGCCGCCGCAACCGGCTGATCCGTGGATTTCGCCCTGTTCGCTTGCCGGGGTAAAGCAGCGTCGGGCGGGACCGGGGCCTCGCGCGTCCCGGTTTTCAGGCTGGCCTGGTGAAGCAGTGTGGCACGATCGAGCGCCGGCGCGGAATCGGCGGCATCGCTGTTCGGTTCGCCGACGAGCGCCGACTTGGGCTCGGGAGCGGGCGCCGAGGCCAGCACCACCGGCGCCTGGATGTCGACATGGCGCTCGGGCTGGGTGAGCTTGGCAAGCTCGAAGCTGCCGCTGAGGAACTGATCGGCCGACGGCGCGGACAGGGCGAAGGCGCCGGCGTTCCACCGCTCGAGCTGGGACAGGCGGCCGCGCGTCCCGATCTCGGTCTGGAGCAGGCGGATGTCGCGTTGGGTCATGACGATCCGGGTCTCGACATTTTCCAGCGCCGAGCGCTCCGAGGCGACGCGCAGCGAGACCAGGTAGCAGCCGAGCGCCGCGCCGGCGCAGCTGGCGACCATGAACACCGAACGGAAGCTTCTCGTACTCATTGCAGGCTCCCCTTCCAGGCGGGGGCGGACGTTCGAACGGCGCTCCTCAGGCGCGCCGAGCGCGCGCGGGGATTTCCGGCCAGCTCGCGTTCCGTCGGGGAAACCGGCTTCGCCACCCGCTCGAACGTTGGTTCGCGCGGGTCATGTTGCACGGGACGGTGACGCGAGCCGGCCGGCGTCCCTCCGCTGCGTTCGCGGAAGAAGCGCTTAACGATCCGGTCTTCGAGACTGTGAAAGGTGACGATTGCCAGCCGTCCGCCCGGTCCAAGCGCGCGCTCGGCGGCGGCAAGGCCCTGCTCGAGCTCGTCGAGCTCGGCGTTGAGATGGATGCGGATGGCCTGGAAGGTGCGGGTCGCGGGGTCGGTCTTCTGGCCCGGCCGGAAGCCGGCGGCGCGACGGACGATCGCGGCAAGCTCGGCGGTCCGCTCGACCGGCCGGGCGGCGACGATCGCCCGGGCGATGGCGCGGGCGCGCGGCTCCTCGCCATAATCCTTGAGGATGCGCGCGATCTCGGTCTCGTCGGCGGCGTTGAGGAACTCCGCGGCGGTAAGACCCGACCGGCTCATGCGCATGTCGAGCGGACCGTCGGCCGAGAAGGAAAAGCCGCGGTCCGCCCGATCGAGCTGCATCGAGCTGACGCCGATATCTAGGGCTATGGCGTCGACGTGCCCGATGCCGCGCTCAGCCAGCACTCGGTCCATCTGGCTGAAGCGTTCGTGGATGAGGGTGAGGCGCGGGTCCGGGACGAGCGACCGACCCGCTTCGATCGCATCGGGGTCGCGATCGAAGCCGATCACTCGTCCCGCCCCCGCCCCGAGCATGGCGCGCGTGTAGCCGCCTGCTCCGAAAGTCCCGTCGACCGCGGTGTCGCCGCTGTGCAGCGCGAGCGCGGCGATCACCTGGTCGACCAGCACCGGCACGTGTGGGGCCTGGTTGGGGCCGGTGCTGGTCATTGCGCAGTCCCCCGCTCTTCCATGCGAAAGCGGGCGATATCCTTGAGGTCCTCGGGGATGCGTTGGTCGTCGAGCAGCAGCTGCGGGTTCCAGATCTGGAATGTCTCGCCGGTCCCGAGGAACAGGGCGAGATCGCCGATCTGGCCCTTGCGGCGCATCATCGGGGGCATGAGGATCCGGCCGGAGCTGTCGTACGGCACTTCCTCGGTGGCGGCGAAGGCCATCAGGTTGCGCTGCTGATATTCGATCTGGGCATCGGGGCTGGTCTCTTCCTTCTCGAGCAGCCGCTCGAGCTTGGCGTGCTTCAGCGCAGCGTAGGCGGGGTCGTAGGCGCTAAGGCAGGGGAAGGCTTCGTGCTTGGCAAGGACGATGGTGCGGGCGTCGCCGCGGCGCTCGATGACCGAACGCAGGAATGCCGGGATCGACACGCGGCCCTTGGCATCGACCGCGTTCAAAGCGCTGCCCTGAAACAGATGCTCTAGCGCCACGCCCAACCACTCCCCGTTCGCAGCGCGCAGACCACCCCCCACGGATGCGCGCCGTCGCGCCCGTCCGCGTCTGGTTCGAATCGTAGGGACTGCCCCCGCGCTACAGCCTGTGTTGGTAACTCAACGATCGGCGGGATACAATGGGATTTTATGGGATTTCATGGGAAATAGGTGGGAATTGGCGGAATTCCCTGCTTTCCTGACGGGATGACAAGAACTCTGTTCTTCCCCTGTTCTCGTCGTTCAGCCCTGTGGATAAGTCTGTGTCTTACGACTCGGAAGACTCACCGCTTTTCGAGGTCAGCCAATTCCGCGAGCAGCGCATCGAGATTGTGCCGCGCCGGTTCGCCGAGGCGTTCGGCATCGAGAAAATCGGCATCGGCAACGATCGTCGCCCGGCCCGCGCCGATCGCGCAATGCGCGACGAGGCCGTCGCCGTTGATCGCGCAGCCGCCCGACAGCACGCCCGGCGAGTCGGTTGTCACGTCTCGGCCCGCGAGCCTGCGGCCGACCGGCCCGCGCTCCTCCGGCGCGGTCAGGCGCAGGCCCCAATGGGCGAGGAGGCCCGTGTCCATGAACATCGGGGACGGGCGCAGCGGGTCGCCGAGCGGGCGCTGGCTGGGCCATTCGGACATCGGATCCGCCAGCAGCATCACCCGTCCGCCGCGCCGCACCCAGGCGTCGAGCGCCACCAGATTGTCCGCGGTCTGGGCTTGCGGATGCGCCATCAGCAGCAACCGGCCCCGGGCGAGATCGGCCGCGTCCGTGGCACTGATCGGAAGGACCCTGTAGCGCGTCTCGAGCGCCGTCAGCGCCGGAGAGCCGCCGCCCCGGAGCGTGAACTGCTCGGGAAAGACGAGCGGCAGGCTGGTCAGCAGCAGCAGTGCCGGCCGCTCGGACGGCGGACGCGGCGCTAGCGTTCGCGGCTCACGCCCGACCAGCGCGACCGCAACCCCGGCCGCCATCAGCACGGCAGCCAGGATCGCCAACGCGCGCACCCGCGCCCAGGTCATTTCCTGTTGGTGGTGATGTTGTTCGTGGCTTCCGGCGAACCGGGTGCGACTCCGAGCTCGGCAAGCGGCTCGCTCGGTTCGTTCATCGTCGTCTTCGCCGCATTGACGCTCTCGTCGCGACTGGAGCGGACGATGATCGAGCCGAGCAATACGATCAGGAAGACGACCGCCAAGCTGGTCAGCCCGATGCGGATTCGCTGAGCGCTGGTGCCGGCTTGGTAAGGCATCGCAATCGACGAAGCTATGTCCCACTTCGATAACATGCAAGCGCATGGCCTTGACGGCTGCTTCAAGTCAGGAGCAAGGGGCGCGCCATGACTCGCACCCCGTTCATTCTCATGCTTGCGGCGGCCGCTGCGCTAGCCGGCTGCGGCAAAAACGATCACACGATTGTCGCCGGCGGAGACCCCGCGGATGACCAGCCGAGCAACGCGATGGCCAACGCCAACGTCCAGCTGCCCCCGTCGATCGCCGCCAGCAAGACCTATCGCTGCAAGGACAACAGCATCATCTACATCGACTGGCTGTCGGACGGCAGCTCGCGCGTCAAGAAGTCGGCGAACGAGACCGGGACTTCGCTGCCCGCCGGCGACCCGTCGCTGACCGGCAACGCCCATGCCGGCACGGTCACCTACAAGGGCCAGAGCTGCAAAGCCTGACCTGACTCCAGCTTGACTCTCCCACTGCGGGCTTTGATCACGGCCGCAGAAGGGGGCGTTTGATGGCGATCACGAGGCGCGCATTCAACGCCGGGGCGCTCAGCGCTGCGCTGTCGGCGCGGCTCGCGGCCCCGGCCTTCGCGCAAGGCTCGCCCGCTCTCGCCGCGGCGATCGCAGCCATCCGCGCCCACGGCGAAGACCATCTCCGCCAGTTCGACCTGCCCGGCCTGACCCTCGGACTGACGACTCCGGGCGGGTTTTCGACCGTGCTCGATTTCGGCTTTTCCAACCGCGACAGCCGCGCGCCGATCACCCCGGACACGCTGTTCCAGATCGGCTCGATCAGCAAGTCGATGACCGCGGCCGTGATCCACCAGCTCGCCGCCGAGGGAAAGATCAAGTTGGCCGACCGCGCCGGCGCGCTGTTCCCGGCGGTTCGTTTGCCGCGCGGCAACACGATCACCGTCCAGCACCTGCTCGACCATGCCGCCGGCCTGCCCGACGACGCCCCGCTGTTCGCCGATGGCGGGCTATGGACCGGTTACGCCCCGGGGGCGCACTGGCACTATTCCAACACCGGCTACGACCTGCTCGGCAAGATCGCGGAGACGGCCGGCGGCAAGCCACTCGACCGGCTTCTCGCGGAGCGCATTTTCGCGCCGCTCGGAATGACCCGGAGTCGAGGGGCGATCGTCGGTCCCGACCGCATGCTTTACGCCCAGGGCTATGAGCCGGCCGACCTGACGGTGCCGTTCGTGCGCGGCGCACCGCTGGCGCCGGCCGCGTGGGTCGACGTGACGTTCGGAGCGGGCAGCGTCGCTTCGACCGCCGGCGACATGATCCGCTGGCTGCGCAGCCTCGCCGATGCCGCCCAGGGCCGCGGCGGGCTCGGGCTGGGCCCGGCCCAGGCCAAGGCTTTCACCGCCCATTTGGTACCGAGCGATTCGCCGGCGCTGAGCTACGGCAACGGCCTGATGCACGTCGGCGAGGGCCGCCGCTCCTACCTTCACCACACCGGCGGGATGGTCAGCTTCTCCTCGTCGTTCCACCTCGACACCGCGACCGGCGTCGGCGCTTTCGCCAGTTCGAGCCTGAGCGCCTTCGCCGAATATCGCCCGCGCGTGCTGACCCGCTTTGCGGTCGACGCGCTGGTCGAGGTGCTGGCCGGGCGGGCGGTGCCGGCGGCGCCGGCGCTCGCCGCGCCGCTCGCCAATGCCGCGGCCTTCATCGGGCGCTATTCCGGGCCGGCCGGCAGTTTCGAGGTGCGCCCCGGAAGTCCCCTCACCCTGATTGCGAACGGGCGCGCGGCGGCGCTGCAGCTGTGGAACGATAATTTGTTCCGCACACCGCATCCGGATTTTCGCAATTTCAGCTTGCTGTTCGAGAAGACCGGCCAGGCCGTCACCGGCGCGAGCTGGGGGCCGGCGAGCTTCGTCCGCGACGGCTCGGCCGCCACGCCGCCCAGGTCTAACCCGGCCCTCTCCCGGTTCGCCGGGCGCTACGTCAACGACAGCCCGTGGTGGGGCACCGCGACGGTGGTCGAGCGCGGCGGCAGCCTGTGGCTCGGCACCGAAACGCCGATGTCCCGGCTGGGCGAGAACCTGTGGCGCGTGGGCGAGGAAAACTGGTCGCCGGAGCGGGCGTCCTTCGCCGATTTCAGCCACGGGCGCCCGCAGACCTTCATCCTCTCCGGCGAGAAATTCCTGCGGCACGATGTGTGAAGTTCCTCCCCACGAGCCGCGCTCGCAGGGAGGAACCAAAGCTCACACCGTTTCCGGCTGCTTCTGGGTGCGGCCGAGCTCTTCGAGCCGCGACTGCAGCTGATCCGGCGCGACGTCCTCGACGTGGGTGGCGATGCTCCAGCTGTGGCCGAACGGATCGGTCAGGGTGCCCATCCGGTCGCCCCAAAACTGGTTCTCGACCGGCATCTTCTCGGTCGCGCCGGCAGCGATCGCCTGCTTGAACGCACTGTCGACGTCGGGCGTATAGACGATCAGCCCGAACGGCGTCCCGCCGAGCGATTTCGGCCCGAAGTTCTTCCGGTCCGGGAATTCGTCGTTGAGCATGATCCGAGTGTCGCCGATCTGCAGCTCGGCATGGCCGATCTTGTCGCCCATCGGCAGCCGCGAAATTTCTCTCGCGCCGAACGCATCCTTGTAGAATTCGATCGCCTTGGCCGCGTCGTCGACCGTCAGGATGACGTTCACGCTTCGATATCCGTCGGGGATTGGTTTGGTCATTGCACGCGCTCCTTGTGAGAGCCCCCCGCCGGCCTGTTTACTGCTGTGGCCGGAGTCGCTCCAAGGTCGCCGGTCGCGGCCTAGCGACGCTTCGCCGACAACGCTAAGGCGCCCCCCATGAACGTCCTCGAAGCCCCCCAGATCACCGTCGCCATGGTCGCCGAGCACGGCCTGTCCGATGAGGAATATCAGCGCATCGTAAAGGCACTCGGGCGCGAGCCGAACCTGGTCGAGCTCGGCATCTTTTCGGTCATGTGGTCGGAGCATTGTTCGTACAAGTCGAGCCGGGTGCATCTGAAGAAGCTTCCGACCTCCGCGCCGTGGGTGATCCAGGGCCCGGGCGAGAATGCCGGGGTGATCGACATCGGCGACGGCGACGCCGCGATCTTCAAGATGGAGAGCCACAACCATCCGTCCTACATCGAGCCCTACCAGGGCGCGGCGACCGGGGTCGGCGGGATCCTGCGCGACGTCTTTACCATGGGCGCCCGGCCGGTCGCGAACCTGAACGCCCTGCGCTTCGGCCGGCCCGATCATCCCAAGACCCGGCACTTGGTCGCCGGAGTGGTCGCAGGGATCGGCGGCTACGGCAATTGCGTCGGAGTCCCCACGGTCGGCGGCGAGGTCAATTTCGATGCGGCCTATGACGGCAACATCCTGGTCAATGCGATGACCGTCGGCATCGCGAAGACCGACAGGATTTTCTATTCGGCCGCGAGCGGCGTCGGCAATCCGATCGTCTATGTCGGCTCCAAGACCGGGCGCGACGGGATCCACGGTGCGACCATGGCCAGCGCCGACTTCGACGAGGACAGCGAGGAGAAGCGCCCGACCGTCCA
>DASRAY010000050.1:0-6520 GCA_035637935.1 Sphingomicrobium sp. | reverse complement strand
TGGCGCGGGCGATCCATTGCAGGCGCTCTTCGCGCGACAGGAGGTCGAACGACAGGATCCGGGTGCGGAGCGGATCGTCGAGCGCGATATGCGCACCGTCGATCTCCTGCACCCAGGCGCGCACCGCACCCTCCCCAGCCTTCGTCACCGACAGCGCTTCGGCGCCGCGGCCGTCGCCAGCGACCTTGCGTCCCGCGATCAGGCCGCGCTCCCGCAATCGCCGGATGGCCGGGTACAGCTGCCCCTTGCTGGCATTGATCGAGGTCACCGGCGACGTCTCGAAGAAGCGGAACAGCTGATAGGCGGTGACCGGCTGCTGGCGCAGCACCAAGGCGAGCAACATGCCCTCGTGCTCGGTGATCTTCATGTCGCTCTTCACGCGCATCCGCCCTGCCGTTCCAATGTCAGATGTGGTACGCATCGCACCAGCATGTCAACGGCACCGCACCTTGGGGATGATCTGCCCGAGCTCCACACAGCGCGCCTACGCCTGCGTTCGGTCGAGCCTGTGGATGCCGCTTCCACGGCAGCGCTCGTCACCCCCGATGTCACCGCCAATCTTTCGACCTGGCCCAGCCCGATGACGGAGGGCCAGGCGCTTGAGCGCATCCTCGAAGCGAAACGGCTCGAGCACCGCCGCGAGGCGATCAATTTCGCGATCCTCGACCGGGCCCGCGGTACGCTCTTCGGCTGGATCGGCCTGATCCGCACCGGAGAACGGAGCGGACGGCTCGGCTACTGGCTCGGCTCGGGCTTTCGCGGCCGGGGCCTGATGAAGGAGGCCGCGACCGCGGCCCTGCCCGCCGCCGCCGGCTTCCTCGGAGTGAGCGAGGTCGTCGCATTGACCCTGCCCGACAATCGTCCGTCACTTGCCGTCCTGCACGCGCTCGGCTTTCGTTCGGCGGGCGAGGAGGAGTTCTACTTCGAGATCGCGGCCAAGTCCCGGATGTGCCTCAAATTTCTCTGGTCGGCGAAGCAAAAAGGGCTTTCGGCTACGGCACCCACTGACTAGTTGGCCGTTGCGCCTTTCGCACGGCCGGCGTCCGCGCGGGGCGTCCTGCTGCGACTCTGGGGAGAGACCATGATCACATTCCGCTGGCTTGCCGCGACCGCCATCGCTCTGGCCGCCGTTCCGCTCGCCGCCCAACACACCGCGACATTCAGCCCGCAGCGGCTGGCGCAGCACGTCAGGACGCTCGGCTCCGATGCGTTCGAGGGCCGCGGCCCGGCGACCGCGGGCGAGACCAAGACCGTCGCCTATCTGACGCAGCAGTTCGCCGCCGCCGGGCTCCAGCCGGGCGGCGACCTGGTCGGCGGCAAGCGCCAGTGGACCCAGGCCGTGCCGCTGCTGAAGTCGGAATGGCCGGCGCCGCCGCAGTCGAGCATGACCATTGCCGGGAAGGCGGTCCCGCTCACCCAGGGCGAGCAGATCGCGATCCGCGCCCCGACCAATGGCGATAAAGGCATCGAGATCGCCGGCGCGCCGCTGGTGTTCGTCGGCTACGGCGTCAGGGCGCCCGAGCGCGGCTGGGACGACTTCAAGGGCGAGGACCTGCGCGGCAAGGTCATGGTCGTGCTCGTCAACGACCCCGACTTCGAAGGCGGCGAAGGCGATTTCGGCGGCAAGGCGATGACCTATTACGGCCGCTGGACCTACAAATATGAGGAAGGCGCGCGCCAGGGCGCCAAGGGCGTGCTGGTCATCCACGAGACCGCTCCGGCGAGCTACGGCTGGGCGACGGTCAAGAACTCCAACACGATTCCCAACTTCGACATCGTCCGCAACAATCCGGCGGCCGAGCATCCCGCGCTCGAGGGCTGGATCCAGCGCGACCTCGCCGCGCAGCTGTTCGCTGCCTCGGGCACCAGCTTCGAGGCGATGAAGGAAGCGGCGAAGCGCAAGGATTTCCGGCCCGTCCCGCTCAAGGCGACGCTTGACGTCCATGGCAAGGCCGACACCAGCACCATCACCTCGCACAACGTGCTCGGCATCGTCCGCGGCAGCAAATACCCCGACGAGACCGTCTTCTACATGGGCCACTGGGACCATCTCGGGATCGGCCCGCCCGACGCCAGCGGCGACCGCATCTACAATGGCGCGATCGACAACGGCACCGGCATCGCCCAGCTGATCGAGCAGGGCCGCGCCTTCGCCCACGGTCCGCGGCCGCAGCGCTCGGTCGTGTTCATGGCCGTTACCGCCGAGGAGGAAGGGCTACTCGGCAGCGAATATTATGCGGCCAACCCGATCTACCCGATCGGCAAGACCGTCGGCGCGATCAACACCGACGTGCTCGGCGTGCTCGGCCCGGCCAGGGACTTCTCGGTCCGCGGCAACCAGAAGTTCGGGCTGCTTGACCTGCTGGTCGACGAAGCGGCGAAGCGCGGCCGCCGCTTCACGCCGGACCCGCATCCCGAGACCGGCGGCTTCTTCCGCTCCGACCATTTCACCCTCGCCAAGGTCGGCGTTCCGGCACTGAGCTTCACGCCCGGCCAGGACCTCGTGAACGGCGGCGTTCCGCGCGCCGAGGCCTGGTCGAAGATGTACACCGAGAGAATGTACCACCAGCCGGCCGACGAATTTTCGCCGAGCTGGGACTTCAGCGGAATGGCGGTGGACGCCGAACTGCTCCACGGCGTCGGCCTCCGCCTCGCCAATTCGCGCGACTGGCCGAACTGGTCCTCGGACAGCGAATTCCGCGCCGCCCGCGACGCGACCGCGTCCGAGCGCGGTGAAGCGGCGCGGAAGAAAGGCGAGCGCGGTTGAAGCCGTCCTGAAACCGGAGTAGTTCGCCTTTTGTTCTAGCAGGAGTCGCGAACATGGCCGATCTCATTTTCTACACCAACCCGATGTCGCGCGGCCAGACGGTCCGCTGGATGCTCGAGGAGGTCGGCCAGCCGTACGAGACCGAGATCCTCGATTATGGTACGACCATGAAGGCCGAGCCTTATCTGTCGATCAACCCGATGGGAAAGGTCCCGGCGATCCAGCACAACGGCAAGGTGGTGACCGAGGTCGCGGCGATCTGCTGCTATCTCGCCGACGCGTTCCCCGCGGCGAACCTTGCCCCGCCGTCCGGTGAGCGCGCCGATTATTACCGCTGGATTTTCTTCACCTCGGGCCCGGTCGAAGCGGCGTTCAGCAACAAGACCGCCGGCTGGGAGCCGACCCCAGAGAAGCAGCGCATGTTCGGCTACGGCACCTACGACACGGCCATCAACACGTTCGAAAAAGCGCTTACCGGCAAGGAATATATCGCGGCCGACCATTTCACCGCGGCCGATCTGTTCGTCGGCGCCAACGTCAATTTCATGCTCGCCTTCAACCTCCTGGAGCCGCGCCCCGCGTTCGTCGACTATGCCCGCCGCATGACCGACCGCGACGGCTACCGCCGGGCCAAGGAGATCGACAGCAAGCTGATCGCCGAGATCCAGGCCGCCCAGGCCCCGCAGCCGGCGGCGTAAGGCTATCCTCCCCTCGATTTCGAGGGGAGGGGGACCATCCGAAGGATGGTGGAGGGGTCTTCTTGAGCATCGCCCGCGCGCGCGCGTTCCGCAGGACCATGACGCCGCCCGAACGGCGGCTGTGGAACGCGCTGAAGCTCAGGCCGGATGGCTTTAAATTTCGAAGGCAACACGAACACGGTCCTTACTATCTCGACTTCGATTGCTACGAGACGGCGCTCGCCGTGGAAGTGGATGGATTGGCCCACGAACTCGGCGCCAACCCGAAGCGTGATGAGCGACGGGACGCGTGGCTTGCAAGTCGAGGGGTCCTCACCGTCAGAGTCCGAGCGACCGATGTTCGGGACAATCTCGATGGCGTAGTCGCTCACGTCGTCGAAAGGTGTCACCGACGCTCGGCGCGTTGAAGTAAGACCCCTCCACCAGCTACGCTGGTCCCCCTCCCCTGCAAAAGTAGGGGAGGATATGCTTCGGAGGCCCCATGGACCCGACCACCCGCCAACGCGCCATCACCCTCTACGACCGCTTCACCCACGAGGGCCTCGAGCGCCGCGCCTTCATGGCCGAGATGGTCAAGCTGGCCGGGGGCATCGCCGCGGCCGAGCTGCTGGTCGCCGGGATCGCCGCGTCGCCGGCGGCGGCCGCGATCGTCGCCCCCGACGACAAGCGCCTCACCGCCCGCACCCAAGTGCTCACCGGCGGCTACCAGGCCTATGTCGCCGAGCCGCGCTCGCGCTCGCTCAAGGCAACCGTGGTCGTGATCCACGAGAATCGTGGCCTCAACGATCACATCCGGGACGTCGCCCGGCGGGTCGCGATCGAAGGCTTCCGCGCGGTCGCCCCTGACCTGCTGTCGCCGGCGGGCGGGACCCCGGCCAATGAGGATGCCGCCCGCACCGCGATCGGCAAGCTGGACGTCGGCAAGGCGGTGAACG
Organism: Sphingomicrobium sp.; assembly: GCA_035637935.1. Lineage (GTDB taxonomy): Bacteria > Pseudomonadota > Alphaproteobacteria > Sphingomonadales > Sphingomonadaceae > Sphingomicrobium. The sequence goes on along the minus strand of DASRAY010000050.1, from coordinate 2,120 downwards.
ACGCCGTCGCCTTCGTCGGCGAGCTCGGCAAGTCGAGCCGCGGCGGCAAGGTCGGGGCGGTCGGCTTCTGCTGGGGCGGCGGGTTCGTCAACCGGCTGGCGGTCGCCGCCGGCGACGGGCTCGCCGCCGCGGTGCCTTATTACGGCCCCGCCCCCGATCCCTCCGAAGCGGCCAGGGTCCGGGCCGCGATGCTGATCCACGACGCCGGGCTCGACGATCGCGTCAACGCGACGTCATTCCCGTGGGTCGAGGCGCTCCGCGCCAGCCGCAAGCACGTGACCTTCCAGCTCTACGACGGCGTCAACCACGCCTTCAACAACGACACCTCGGCGGAGCGCTACAACAAGGAGGCCGCCGAGCTCGCGTGGAAGCGGACGATCGCTTTCTTCAAGCGTTGGCTGGGCTGAGGCCCCGACAGCGTGCGCTCGACCGGGCGCATGACCACCAGCACGAACCCGCCGCCGGCTGACTTTTATCTGCCAGCGTTGATTTATGTCATGAAAACTTCGCCGAATAGGCGCAGGGGAGACTCGGGTCGCTGAAGCGCCGGGGGGCGAGTCACGGAGACCGACCATGAGCATCTTCAGTCGAATCAAGGACGCGATTTTCGGCCACAAGTCCGCCACCCCGCCGCCGGCGACGACTCAAACCGCCACGGCGGAAGGCAATGTCGGAGGCGCGGGGAGTGCGCCGACCACGGCGCTCGAAGAGCCGCGCACGGTCGACGTCGCGGAGGTCCTCGCCAGCATCGCCGCGGCCAAGGGCAATCCCGACCTCAACTACCAGAGCTCGATCGTCGACCTCCTGAAGCTGCTCGACATCGATTCGAGCCTTCAGAATCGCGAGGAGCTGGCGACCGAGCTCGGCTATACCGGGCCCAAGGACGGCAGCGCGGAAATGAACATCTGGCTGCACAAGGCGGTGATGCGGGAGCTGGCCGCAAACGGCGGGCAGGTCCCGGCGAGCATGCTCGACTAGGTTCGCAAAAGAGGGCCGGCGCCTCGCACCGGCCCTCGCTGGGGAGCTGAAGCCGTCGCTTTAGTGGCGGCGCGGCCGAACGACCCGGCGCGCCGCGACTGCGCGGCCGTTCTCGTTGCGCAGCACCTGGCTCTTGGCGACGCGATATTCGCCGCGGCGGAGCTTGGCCGAATAATTGTAGCTGTTGCCGTTGAAGCCGGTCAGCTTGCCCGTCGCATTGTAGCCGTGGGCGGTGCGCGTGCGATCGTAGTCAAAGCTTCGCGTGTCACCGTTGAACCGCGTTCTCGAGCCCGAGGCGGTGACGCCGGTGTCGGTCCGCTGGCGGTCATAGTCGCGGGTAGCGACGGCGCCGTCGCTTTTGCGGATGAGCTCGGCGTCGCGCGACAGGCTGCCCGCTTCCTTGTCCCGCGTGACCGTCTTGGTGCCTTCATATCTCGGCGTGTCGACGGTTATGGTCTTGGTCACCGGATCGGCCGCGGCCGCCGGCGCAATCAGCACGGCCGCAATGCCGGCGAGCAGAAACTTGGTCATGATCGTCTCCCTCTTCGCTGCAAGGGAGAGGCGGCCGTCCTCTCGCTGGCCTTAACGCGTCGGCGCGTCCGACCCTTCGTTCTGCTGCGCGGCGATCTCCGCCGGCGGCGTCGCGGCGGCCGCCTCGAGCTGTTGCCGCTGCTGCATCCGCCGGGCGAGGAAGCGCTCCGCCGCCCGGCCCATCAGCTGGCGCTTCTGATCGGGCGCCAGGGCGAGGAACTGGGCGCGCTTCTGCGGCGGCAGGATGCGGGCGAAGCGCTGCACCTGGAGGTCGGTCAGGTTGGCCGGGTGGCGGGCGACCTGGCGCAGGATGCGCATCGTCCGCCACTCGCGCAGCGCGACCCGGAGCTCGACCTCGTCCAGCGCCGGCACCGGCAGGCCGGCCGCCTCGCGCCGCTCGACGATCCGCTTCGCCTTGCGCTCGATGCGGTCGGCGGTGGGCGTCGGCAGCCCGGCGGCGCGGCGCTCGGCGACCTGTTGTTTCGCCTGGGCGAATTGCTCGATCAGCCGGTCGCGGCGGGTGGCGGGCGGCGCCGATTCAACTGCCGCTGGAGCCTCGGGCGGCTTCGGCGCCGCCTTGACCGTTCGCGCCGCCAGTTGGACCGGTTTCG
>DASRAY010000049.1:0-12899 GCA_035637935.1 Sphingomicrobium sp. | reverse complement strand
CGACCGTCTGTGAGCATATACGGGGCATTGGGAACGAAGGCGCGTCGAAGAGGCCAGGTCCGCAACGGAGTGCCATTGGCACATTTCGAGAAAGTGGCGCAAAACGAGCCCGTCGCGCCAGTCGCCAACAGCCGGCGATCGAATGCGGTCTCCTTCCGCTGACTTGCGAGGAGCCGTGACACGACCAAGCCAATTTTCGAATCTATTGGCCTTTTGTTCGGTGCCGGAAGCAGAGCGACGATCTGGAAGGGCGCGTCGTAACCGATCACCGCCCCCCGACACATCCCGTCAGCCGGCCCGCCCTTGAATTGCTCGCAGGCGGGATTAGCCGCGGTCGCGCTGATTACGACGGTGGCGAGAAGCATCCCAAAGCTGGCTATCACCCCACGTGCGCCGCGCCAACGACGGAAACGCACGCTCTCATAACGTCCGGACCAGCTTCACCGCCACGCCCAGCCACGGCGGGTTGGCGATGACCTGTTGGCGGCCGCCGGCCTCGAGCGGGAGGATCTGGAGCTTCTCCTCGTCGCGGTTGATCAGGCGGCCGAACAGGAAGCGGCCGGCGGGGCGGGGGACGAGCACGTCGCGGTTGAGCGCGCGGGCATAATCGTCGGGTCCCAGCGTTTCGCACCAAATCTCGTCGCCGGAGCGATAGTCGCCGACCCCGGCCGAGACGATGATCGCGACCTGCCCGTCGTCGACCCGCGGCGGGACGACGATGGCCGAGCGTTTCGGGGCGTGCGCGCCGCCCGGGCCGAGCAAAGCGGCAACCTTGATCTCAGCCGCTTCGCCGCGCTCGACCAGGTCCTGGGCATCGACCCCGAGCGCCTTGGCGATGCGGTTGAGCCAGCCGACCGAGACGGTGCGGGTGCCGGTCTCGAGCCGGCCGATGGTCTGGGGAGTCGTCGGCGGGTCGCACGCCCGAGCGACGTCGTCGAGCGTCATGCCGCGCGCCCGGCGTACCTCACGAATACGGGTGATCATCGCTTGCTCCCCCGAACCAATAACCAAGGCGGTTTTTCTTCTGTCCTACAGTTTCGCCGCTGTGGCAAGCCGGAGGACCGAATCGAAGGGAGGAAGCGATGGGCGAAGGGCGGGACAAGAGAATGCTCCGCGAGCAGGCGATCGGCGCCGAGCCCGAGCGGCGCGGCGAGGGTGCGCGACCGGTCCGGTCGGTCACTATCAATGCGGTCGAATCCCCCTTGGGCTGGCTGCTGGCGCGCGGTCTGCTGACGCAGCGTCAGTTCGATGCCGGAGAACGGCTGCGCGGCGACTGGGAGCGGGCGCAGTTCCAGCCGCGGGTGACCATGGCGTGGAGCGCGGCCCCGGTCGCCTCGAGGCGGGGCGGCGCGGGGCCCGAGCCCGATCTCGGCGGCGCGCAGCTCGACGCCCGCCGGCGGTTCGACGCCGCCATCGCCGCCGCCGGGCCGGGCCTCGCCGACATCCTGTGGCGCGTGGTCTGCGCCGGGGAGGGGATGCGCGACGCCGAGACGGCGCTGGGCTGGCCGGCGCGGGCCGGCAAGCTGGTGCTGACCCTCGCCCTTGACCGGGTTGCCGATTATTACCGGCTTCCGTGAGGGAGGCCGGCCCATGATTCTCTACGGTTCGTCGCTTTCGCCGTTCGTGCGCAAGGTCCTCGCTTATGCCGCCGAGAAGGGCATCGATCTCGACGTTCAGCGGGTCGGGCCGGGCGATCCCAATCCCGATTTTCGCGCGGCGAGCCCGTTCGGGAAAATGCCCGCACTGCGCGACGGCGGATACAGGCTCGCCGATTCGAGCGCGATCGTGCACTATCTGGAGGCGAAGTATCCCGAGCCGGCGCTAATCCCGGCCGACGCGGAGCTTCGCGGCAAGACCATTTGGTTCGAGGAATTCGCCGACACGATTCTCACCTCTTGCGGCGCAAAGATGTTTTTCAACCGGATCGTCGCTCCGCGCTTTATCGGCCGGCCCGGCGATCTCGCGGCGGCCGACCGCGCCGAAACGGAGGAGTTGCCGCCGATCCTCGATTATCTCGAACGGACCGTGCCCGATCCGGGTGGCTATCTCGTCGGCAACAGCATCACCCTGGCCGACCTTGCGGTGGCGAGCCCGTTCGCCAACCTTGCGCACCTCTGTTGCGAAATCTGCCCCGAACGGCACGGGCGAGTCCGCGCCTATGTCGAATCGATCCTGTCGCGGCCGAGCTTCGCGCAGTGGATCGAGCGCGAAACGGCGTTCTTCGCGACGCAGGATGCGTGAAAAAGGCGCCGCACTCCCGAGGGAGAGCGGCGCCTTTATCGGGCGGAAGCGTCAGATGCCGCTGCCGCCGGAGGTGCTTCCGGACGAGCCGCTGTCGTCTTCGTTGGCGTCCTCTTTGTCGAGTGCGCCGCGGCCCTGCTTGGCGAAGTCCTGGCCGCCGGTCACTTCGGATCCGGACTGCGAGCCGATGAAGCCCTCGTCCGAAGGCTTGTCAGTCGATTGGCCGGTCGAGCGCTGGTCGTCGTCGCGATCGCTGGTCAGCGTGTCGCTGTCCCGGCGGTTGTCGCCGCTCGTGCTCTGGCCGCCGAAGCTGCCTTCGCCGCCCTGATCGAACGGTTTCTGACCGCTCATCGCCTGCTCCGAGCCGAGGCCGCCGGCCTGCTCGCCCTGCCGCTGCCCGAACTCACCCTGCTGACCTTGCTGACCGGTCGTCTGCTGGCCCTGCTGACCGGTGGGCTGCTGGCCGCTCTTGCCCTCGTTGTCGAATTGATCCTCGTCCCGTTCTTCAGCCATGGCGAAATACTCCTCACTCGGCCCCGCGATGCTCTGATCGGCTAAACAAGGAGGGCGGCGGCAGCGTTCCGCCCGGTCACCGAGCTTTGCGACGAACCGCTTGGCGCAAAACGAAAAAAGGCCGCCGGTCCGGTGGAACCAGCGGCCTCTTTCGTCGCGTAGCGAGGGACGCTCAGCCCTCGGGCTGCTCGTCTTCCCCGGCTTCCGCCGGCTCGGCTTCCGCCGTCTCCGGAGTCGCGCTTGCAGCCTCTTCCGTTTCGGTCGCCGGAGCAAGCTCTTCGGCAGCCAGCGGAGCGGCGTCTTCCTCGAACATCTGCTGGAGGACGTCGATGCCCTGGGCCTGGAGGTCGGCCTCCTCGGGCGAGCGGGCGACGTTGACCTTGACCGTCACCGCAACCTCGGGGTGGAGGGCGACCTTCACTTCGTGCACGCCGATCGCCTTGATCGGGCGGTCGAGCACGATCTGGCTCTTGGTCACCTTCGCGCCGACGCCTTCCAGCGCCTCGGCGATGTCGCGCGCGCTGACCGACCCGTAGAGGTGGCCGACGTTCGACGCCTGGCGGATCAGCTTGACGCTCTTGCCCTCGACGCCCTTCGACGCCGTCTCGGCATCGCTGCGCTTGTGGGCATTCTCTTCCTCGATCCGCGCGCGGTTCGCCTCGAACAGCTTGCGGTTGGCATCGTTGGCGCGGAGCGCTTTCTTGTTCGGCAGCAGGTAATTGCGGGCGAAGCCGTTCTTGACCTTCACCACGTCGCCGATGGCGCCCAATTTCTCGACGCGCTCAAGCAGGATGACTTCCATCTCCTGAGCTCCTTATTTCACGATGTAGGGAAGCAGGCCGAGATGGCGCGAGCGCTTGATGGCGCGCGCGAGCTCACGCTGCTTCTTGGAGGACACCGCGGTGATCCGCGACGGGACGATCTTGCCGCGCTCTGAGACAAAGCCCTGGAGCAGGCGGACGTCCTTGTAATCGATCCGCGGAGCGTCCTTGCCGGAGAAGGGGCAGCTCTTGCGGCGGCGGAAGAATGCGCGGGCCATTATTCGACCTCCTCTTCACGGGCGCGGAAGCTCGGGCGGTCGTCGCGATCGCCGCGATCGGAGCGCCGCTCACGCTCCTTGTCGCCGCGGCGCATCATCGCCGACGGACCGCTCTCATGCTCATCGACGCGGATGGTGAGGAAACGGATGATGTCCTCGTTGATGTTCGACTGGCGCTCAAGCTCGGCGACGGCCGCGGCCGGGGCGTCGAGGTCGAGGGCGACGTAATGCGCCTTGCGGTTCTTGGCGATGCGATAGGCGAGGGAGCGCAGGCCCCAGGTCTCGGTCTTGACGACCTTCCCGCCATTGTCTTCGACGATCTTGGTGGCGTTTTCCGCGAGCGCATCGACCTGGGCCTGGGCGAGATCCTGACGCGCGAGGAAAACATGCTCGTAGAGCGGCATGTTCGACTTCTCTCTTTTGGCCGATCGCTGACGGGCCCCAATGGCACGCCCCTCCGGCTGTCGTTCAAAAAGTACAGGCGCGAGAGCCAAGCCCCGCGCCAGCGAAGGCGCCTATGGCGAAACAGCGCCGAAAAAGCAAGGCGATGCAAAAGCGCTTGTCACAGCGCGGCAAGATGCGGAGAGGTCGCGGGGCAGCGGAGAACGGTCATGGTCGACACTGAAGACGCGGTGGTGGCGCGGGCCACGGGCGTGGGCAAGTTCCAGGTCCGGGTCGAGACCGGCGAGCATCACTTCCTGATGGACGAGCCGGTCGACTATGGCGGCGTGTCGTCGGGGCCGAGCCCGTTCGACATGCTCGGCGCCGCGCTCGGTGCCTGCACGCTGATGACCATGCGGCTCTATGCGGCGCGCAAGGGCTGGGTGGTCGAAGGCTTGAGCGTCCGCGTCGCGCATCGCAAGGAATCGCCGGACGCGCGCGACCAGTTCGTGCGGACGATCCATTTCGAGAACGTCAGCGACGAGCAGCGCGCCAAGCTGCTCGCCATCGCCGAGCGCTGCCCGGTCCACCTGCTGCTCGAGCGCGGCGCCGACGTCGCCACGCAGGTCGCCGAGGCCGAGCTCCCCGGCGCCGCGGGCGGAGGCCTGCACGAGCAGGTCATCGACGCGCTCTGCGACAAGGCCGCCTGACCGCATTTCGATTGCCTGCAGAGCCGCCTCCGTGGCAGACGCCGGGCATGGCGACGCACCTCAAATCCGTCCAGCCGGGGGCCGACCCGCTCGACGACATGAGCCTGCCGGGCTGGCTCTACCATGACCCGGAGTTTTTCGAGGCGGAGAAAGCGGCGTTCCTGCGCGCGGCGCCGCAGGTGGTGTGCCACGAAAGCGAGATCGCCGAGCCAGGCGAATGGCGCAGCCTCGAATATCTCGGCGAAAGCGTGATCGTCATCCGCGGCGACGACGGAGAAGTGCGCGCGTTCGCCAATGTCTGCCGTCACCGCGGCTCGCGGCTGGTCGAGGGCACCGGCGGCTGCGCCAAGGTGCTGACCTGCCCCTACCATGCGTGGAGCTACGCCCGCGACGGACGGCTGGTCGGGGTCATGCACCGCAACGAATATCCCGGCCTGCGAACCGAAGACTACGGGCTGTTCCCGGTCGCGCTCGAGCAATGGCGCGGCTTCCTGTTCGTGACGCTCGAGCCTGGCGCTCCGTCGGTGGCCGAGATGATGGCGCCCTACGACGATGAAGTGGCGATGTACCGGTTCGAGGACCTGCGCGTGCTCGGCCGGGTCACGCTGCGCCCGCGGCCGCTCAACTGGAAGACGATCGCCGACAATTATTCCGACCATCTCCATATCCCGGTCGGCCACCCCGGCCTCACCCGCCTGTTCAGCCGCAGCTACCGGATCGAGGCCCAGGAGCATGTCGACCGGATGGAGGGCGACCTCGTCGAGCAGGAGTCGGCCAACCCGTCCGAGCGCGCCTATCAGTGCTTTCTGCCGGAGGTCGCTCATTTGCCGCCGAGCCATCGCCGCAAATGGCTCTATCTGAAGCTGTTCCCCAACGTCGCGTTCGAAATGTACGCCGACCAGGTCGACTTCATGCAGTTCCTGCCGGTCAGCGCGACCGAAAGCCTGATCCGAGAGATCAGCTATGCGCTGCCCGACGACCGCCGCGAGATGAAGGCGGCGCGCTACCTCAACTGGCGCATCAACCGCCGCGTCAACGCCGAGGACACGGCGCTGATCAAGCGGGTCCAGCTCGGCATGCAGCAGCCGGCCTACCGGGCCGGGCCGCTGGGGACGAGCGAGGTGTGCCTGCGGAGCTTCTCGAGGAAGCTCAGGCGGATGATTCCGGAAGCCCGTCTGGACTCGCCGCCGCCGGCCGGCTGGAGCCGGCTCGCGAATTCAAGCGCCGCATAACGAAGCGGATCGCAAGCCCCGTCGCCAGCAGCGCCAGGCACCACAGGTCGGCTTCCATCCCGGTTCCGTAGACCGCGAAGGCGATGAACAGCAGCGCGACGACGAGGATCGACCGAGCCCGGATGGACGAGCTCGACTTCCAGGCGGCCAGCACGCCGGCGAGATAGACGACGATCACCGCCGCCGTCGAAAGCAGGATGATGAACGTATAGAGGCTGGCGGTGGCGCGGCTGCTGTTGGCCAGGATCAGTAGCGCAGCCAGCACGGACCCGACGATTTGCGCGACGATCGGCGTGTTCGCTCCGCGCGTGCGCGCCATCGCCGCCGGCAAATCGCCGCGGAGCGCCATCGAATAGCCGAGCTCGCCAGTGCCGAGCGTCAGGCAATTGAGACAGCCGAACGCGCTGATCGCGATGGCCAAAGCAGCAAAGGATGCAGCACCGCGCCCCCATTCGCCGACCAGCGCGTCCGCGAACGGCGCCGGGGAGGCGGCGACCACGCTTGCCGGCAACAGCATCTGGATGCCGGTTCCGGCAACCAGATAGAGCAGGGCGACGAACGCGGTTCCGCCTAACAGCGCGCGCGGGATCGTGCGCGACGCGTCGCGGATCTTGCACACCGGCGCGGTCGCGGCTTCGAACCCGGTCAGCGCGAAGAAGGTCAGCGCGGTGGCGCTGGCGAGATTGGCAAAGTTGACCGGCACCGGTGCGAACGGTTCGTAGACGCGGCCGCCGGCGCCGCGTTCCGCGAACAGCCAGATGACCGCCAGCAGGGGCAGGATCTTGATCGCGACCGTGACGATCGACAGGCCGCCCGCGGCCCGCACCCCGATGGCGTTGACCGCCGTGACGACCACGACGCTGCCGATCGCGACGGGTACGACCAGGTCGGGGCTGCCACCGATGAACGACAGCGCCGAGGCGGTCGCGACCGCGACCGAGGCCATGGCGACCCAGTTGGAAACCCAGAACGACCAGGTCGCGAGGAAGCCGCTGGTCGGGCCGAACTCCCGCTCGATATTGGCCTGAATTCCCTCGCCGCCGAACCGCGAGATCCGGGCGAGCCCGAAGACGATGCACATCGCGCCCAGGCCGCTGATCACCCAGCTGATCGGCGCGTTGGCGCCGAGCGGGGCGAGGCTGACCGGAATCATGAAGATCGCACCGCCGATGATCGTCCCGACGACCAGCGCCGACGTCATCCAGAATCCCATCTTGCTGTCGTCGGTCTCGGTCATTGCTATGCCTCCCCCGCGGAAAAGCGAACGCCTACGAACGCGGACGGGCCGCCGCCTCCCGCGGCGGGCCAGTCCACGGCTTCCTGATCACGAACACGACGCCGCCCGCCACGAGCAGGCCGAGCGAGAGCAGGAAGGACTCCCGGCCCGAGCCGTAGAAGGCGAACAGGACGAAGGCGAGGCCGATGGCGCAGGCGACGGTCGTCAGCGGCTTGCGGTCCTTGATCGCCGCCGCGATCGCGGCGGCGGAATAGAGGTAGAGAACCGCGTCGGCCGCGAGCACCGAAATGAAGGCGAAGAGCTGCGCGGTTCCCGCTCTCGCGTTCAGGGCGAGCAGGACGCAGCCGAGGCCGGCATTGAGCAGCTGCGCCGCGTAGGGGGCATTGAACCGGTTGGTCGCGCTGAACAGACGCGGCACGTCGCCGCGCAGAGCCATCGAATAGAACATCTCGCCGCAGCCGAGCAGCGCGACGTTGAGCGTGCCGAACGCGCTGATCGCGATGGCCAGCGCCGCCAATTTCGCGGCCCCTTCCCCCCAATAGAGTCCGATCGCATCGGGGAAGGGGGCGATCGCCTTGGCGATGGCCGAATTGGGCAGGATCAGGCTGAGCGAAAGCGTAGCGACGAGATAGGCAATCGCGATCGTCGCCAAGCCGATGACCAGGGCGCGCGGCAAATTGCGTTCGGGATCGCGAATCTTGCCGACCGGCGATACGGCGAACTCGAACCCGGTGAGGGCGAACAGGCATAACGCCGAAGCGGTCGCGATGTTGGACAGCGACGGCGGCGGAACGTCGATCCGCTGGAGCGGCGCTCCGCTCGCCCCGAGCATGGCGGCGATGACGACGACCGCGACGAGCGGCAGGATCTTGATCAGCACCGTGACGAAGTTGAGCTCGCCGGCCGCCTTGATGCCGCGCAGGTTGACGAGTGTCACCACGACCATGAAGCAGAGCGACAGGTGAATGACGTAAGGTTCCAGGCCCGGGAAAATCCGCGCCAGCGCCGCCGCCGAGGCGAGTGCCATCGCCGGAACCCCGATCCACGACGAGTTCCACACCATCCAGGTGACCAGGAAGCCGACGACCGGCCCGAGCTCATTCTCGACATAGGTCTGGAGCCCACCGCCGTCGGGGCTGACGATGCGCGAGGCGCAATAGGCCATGGCCATGACGCCGATCCCGCTGATCAGCCAGCCGATCGGAACGCTCGCACCCAAGGGCGCAAGCGACACCGGCAGGAGGAACACGCCCGAACCGATGACCCCGCCGACGACCAGTCCCAGGGTCAGCCACGGCCCGAGCAGCCGGGCTTCGCGCGTGTCGCTCATCCTTCCCCTTCCAGCCTTGGCAATCGCCGTTGGTCGGCCTAGTCGCCCCGACGGTTCATAGCAGGGGCGAGCATGCGCGCATTCCTTTTTCCGGGGCAGGGCAGCCAGGCGGTCGGCATGGGCGCGGCGCTCGCCGGGGCGAGCCGCCCGGCCGCGGACGCATTCGCCGAGGTCGACGAGGCGCTGGGCCAGAATCTGTTCCGGCTGATGCGTGAGGGGCCGGAGGACGAGCTCAAGCTGACGGAAAACGCCCAGCCGGCGATCATGGCCCATTCTGTCGCGGTGCTGCGGACGCTCGGCGTGAAGCTTGCCGACGTGGTCGATTTTGTCGCCGGGCACAGCCTCGGCGAATATTCGGCGCTGTGTGCGGCGGGATCGTTCGACCTCGCCACCACGGCCAAGCTGCTGAAGCTGCGCGGCCGGGCGATGCAGCAGGCGGTGCCGGTCGGGCAGGGGGCGATGGCGGCCTTGCTCGGCGCCGACCTGGCGCTGGCGCAGAAGATCGCCGAGGCGGCCGCCCAGGGCGAGGTGTGCACCGTCGCCAACGACAACGACCCGACCCAGGTCGTGATCTCGGGCCACAAGGGCGCGATCGACCGTGCGATCGAGCTCGCCAGGGAGATGGGCGCCAAGCGCGCGCTGCCGCTGCCGGTGTCGGCGCCGTTCCACTGCCCGCTGATGCAGCCCGCGGCCGAGGCAATGGCCGATGCGCTAAGCTATGTCGTGCTCGAAGCGCCCGCGGTGCCGCTCTACGCCAATGTGACCGCGCAGCCGGCGACCGACCCCGACACGATCCGCAGCCAGCTGGTCGAGCAGGTCACCGGCATGGTCCGGTGGCGCGAAAGCGTCGCCAACCTGTTCGACGCCGGTGTCGACGAGTTCGTCGAGCTCGGCGGCAAGGTGCTCGGCGGAATGGTCAAGCGCATCGCGCCCGACGCGAACGTGACGAGCGTGGTGACGATCGAGGACATCGAGGCGGTGGCGAAGGAAATTGCCTGAACCGTCATCCTGAACTTGTTTCAGGATCCATGTCGATGACGTGCGGTGCGGGTGGAGAAATGGATGCTGAAACAAATTCAGGATGACGGGGAGAACGAATGTTTGATCTTACAGGAATGACCGCGCTGGTGACGGGCGCCTCGGGCGGGCTCGGCAGCGCGATCGCCAAGGCGCTGGCGGGGCAGGGGGCGCGGCTGGCGGTGTCGGGGAGCAATGTCGACAAGCTTGAGGCGTTCCGCGCGACGCTCGGCGGCGATCATGTCGCGCTGCCGTGCAACCTGTCGGACGGCGCGGCGGTCGACCAGCTCGTGCCGCAGGCGGTCGAAGCACTCGGCGGCACGCTCGACATCCTGATCAACAACGCCGGCGTGACCCGCGACAATCTGCTGATGCGGATGAAGGACGAGGAGTTCGAGGAGGTCATCCGGATCAACCTCGAGGCCGCGTTCCGCCTGATGCGTGCGGCGGCGCGGCCGATGATGAAGGCGCGCTTCGGCCGGATCATCTCGATCACTTCCGTGGTCGGGGCGACCGGCAACCCCGGCCAGGCCAATTACGTCGCGTCCAAGGCGGGGCTGATCGGAATGACCAAGGCGGTCGCCCAGGAGCTCGCCAGCCGCGGGATCACCGTCAACGCGATCGCGCCCGGCTTCATGACGTCGGCCATGACCGACGCGCTAAACGAGCAGCAGCGCGCGAGCATCCTGGCGCGCATCCCCGTGGGGGCGATGGGGTCGGGCGACGATATCGGCGCGGCCTGCGTGTATCTGGCGAGCCGTGAGGCCGGCTATGTCACTGGGCAAACGCTGCACGTGAATGGCGGGATGTATTGAGCGCTCGGCGGAGCGCGATCGACGCGAGCGCGAGCACGCTGATCAGCCCAAGGGGGACGAGCGTCCATTGCGCGACGCCGCGCCCGATGAGCGGGGTGAACCAGGCCAAAGCCATGAGGCTCGCGTCCCAACGCAGGAAGCCGCGCGCCTTGCCGTCGAGCCACAGCCAGCCGAGCGCCGGGAGCAGGACGACCAGGTCATAGTCGAGCACGTAGGGCGTCGACAGGACCACCGCCGCGCAGACTAAGGCGTTGCGCAGCTCGGGCCGCTCCTTGCTCCATGCGAACCAGGCCACGGCGGCCATCGCTGCGGCGGTGACGGCGAGCTGGACCGAATATGCGAGGCCGATGCTTCCGTCCCACAGGCGGACGGCGGCGAACGGGCTCATGATCTTGTGGAAACCGGTCGAGCCCTGCTCGATCACGACATGCTGGGTCAGCGGCAGGCTGGCGAGGAACGCCTGCCACACCGGCCAGCCCCAGATCGCCAGCGTCAGGCCGACCAGCAATGCAGCCGACAGCATCGCTCCGCCGATTGCGCGCCAGTGCCGGCCGGCGAGCAGCAGGACCGGAAGGATCAGTGCGAACTGCGGCTTGTAGATCAGGCAGCCGAACAGCAGCCCGGCCGCGAACGGCCTCCTGTCGAGCAGCATCAGGCCGCCGCCAAGCAGCAGGGCGGTCAAAAAGCCGTTGTGGCCGTGGGTGAGGCAGATCAGGGTTACCGGAGCGGCGAGCGTCAGCAGCATTGTCTCGCGCCGCGTCACGAGGCGCGTCATCATCCAGGTGAAGGGCGCCAGCGTCGCCACCTGCCAGGCGACCAGCGCCCACACATAGGGCATGGTCGCGAGCAGCGCGGCGACCAGCAGGAACGGCGGCGGGTAATGCCAGCCGAACAGGTCGACGTCGGCCTTGTGATGGACCGCCCGCTGAACCGCGAAATGGTCGGGCCACGACCACACTTTCGCGGCCGACCCGTCGAGCGTCATTTTCCCGGCCGTCCACACGTTGGAGAAGTCGGTTCCGAGCGGCCGACCCTTGTAATCGAGCGTGCCGTGGGCGGTCGCGAGCAGGGCGATGATGCACAGCGCGGAGACGATGCCGCAGATCGCCGCGATGCGGGTCACGCGTTCGCGGCTCAGCCACATTCCGGTCGCCAAGCTCTCCACGCTCGCGGCCTGCACCGGAAACGGTAAAGAAATCAGTAACCCTGCGCTTTGCCCGGAATGTCTTGTCGTCGCCTGAACGCCACCTATATCGCCCTCGAAATTCAACCATAGCGGCTGCCTGAGGGGGCAGTCGACGAGGGGCATTAGAGAAGGAAAAGGCATGGCCAAGGTCATCGGGATCGACTTGGGCACTACCAACAGCTGCGTCGCCGTCATGGAGGGTGGCAAGCCGAAGGTGATCGAGAACAGCGAAGGCGCGCGCACCACGCCATCGACCGTCGCCTTCACCAAGGATGGCGAGCGGCTGATCGGTCAGCCGGCCAAGCGCCAGGCGGTCACCAACCCCGACAATACGATTTTCGCGGTCAAGCGCCTGATCGGCCGCCGCTTCGACGATCCAATCACCAAGAAAGACACCGAGCTGGTCCCCTACAAGATCGTCAAGGGATCGAACGGCGACGCCTGGGTCCAGGCCGGCGGCAGCGACTATTCGCCGTCGCAGATTTCGGCCTTCATCCTCCAGAAGATGAAGGAAACCGCCGAGGCCTATCTCGGCGAGACCGTCACCCAGGCGGTGATCACGGTTCCGGCCTACTTCAACGACGCCCAGCGGCAGGCGACCAAGGACGCCGGCCAGATCGCGGGCCTCGAAGTGCTGCGCATCATCAACGAGCCGACCGCGGCTGCGCTCGCCTACGGGCTCGAGAAGGAAGAGGGCAAGACGATCGCCGTTTACGACCTCGGCGGCGGCACGTTCGACGTCTCGATCCTCGAGATCGGCGACGGCGTGTTCGAGGTGAAGTCGACCAACGGCGACACCTTCCTCGGCGGCGAGGACTTCGACGCGCGGATCGTCAACTGGCTCGCCGACAAGTTCAAGGCGAAGGAGAATATCGACCTTCGCACCGACCGGCTCGCGCTGCAGCGGCTCAAGGAAGCCGCCGAGAAGGCCAAGATCGAGCTGTCCTCGGCCGCCACGACCGAGATCAACCAGCCGTTCATCACCGCACGCATGGAAGGCGGCACCACCACGCCGCTCCACCTGGTCGAGACGATCAGCCGCGCCGATCTCGAGAAGCTGGTCGAGGACTTGATCGAGCGCACCATCGAGCCGTGCCGCAAGGCGCTGAAGGACGCCGGGATCGACGCCAAGGACGTCGCCGAGGTCGTGCTGGTCGGCGGCATGACCCGCATGCCGCGCGTGCGCGAGAAGGTGAAG
>DASRAY010000048.1:0-15407 GCA_035637935.1 Sphingomicrobium sp. | reverse complement strand
CCAGGACCGGCGGCCGACGGCGGCCGCGCTGGCCGAGGTCGTCGCGTTCCGCGACCGGCGCTTCCCGGCATTGCGCGGCGCGCAACTGACCGGGGCCGAGGTCTGCCAATATGAGAACAGCTCGAACGGCGACTTCCTGGTCGATCTCCACCCGCGCTGGAGCAACGTGCTGCTGCTCGGCGGTGGCTCGGGCCACGGCTTCAAGCACGGGCCGGAGGTCGGGCGCTATGCCGCGGGCCGGTTGATGGGGTCAGTCGCGCCGGAACCGCGCTTCAGCCTCGCGACGAAGAGCGCAACGCACAAGCGGGAGGTGCATTAGCTCCTCCCCGGGACGGGGAGGTGGCAGCGCGAAGCGCTGACGGAGGGGGGTCCGAGCCCTGCACGACGCCCCCTCCCCCATCCTTCGGATGGTCCCCCTCCCCGTCCCGGGGAGGATTAGGGAGCCTTCGCCACTCCGACCAGCGCCGGGCGCAACAGCCGGTCCTTGAGCATGTAGCCGGCCTGCATTTCCTCGACGATCGTGCCGGGCACGGCGTCGCCGGTCGGGATTTCCATCATCGCCTGGTGGCGGTGCGGGTCGAGCGGCTCGCCGACCGACTGGATGCGGCTGATACCGTGCCGCGCAAACACCTGCTCGAGCTCGCGCGCGGTCGCTTCGATCCCGGCCAGGAACTGACTCGCGACCTTGTCGTCGCGCAGCTCCTCGGTGACCGCGACCAGCGCCCGTTCGAGATGATCCTTGATCGCCAGCATGTCCTTGGCGAACTGGGTCGTCGCATAGGCCGACGCCTGATGCTTCTCCTGCTCGAGCCGCCGGCGCACATTCTGGATCTCGGCAGCCGCGTAGAGCGCCTTGCTGTTCGCCTCCTCGAGCTGGCGCTCGAGTTCGGCGACGCGGTCGTGCTCGGCGAGCTCGGGCGCGCCGTCGGCGGTCTGCTGGCGCAGCGCCTCGGCCTCGTCGTGCAGTTGCTCTTCGTCCTTCGCGTCCATCATGCCATCAATCTCGTGAGTGCTTTCGCCGTGAAATCCACCATGGGGACCACGCGCGCATAGTTCAACCGAGTCGGTCCGATCACTCCCACAACGCCGACCACCTCGCCCTGGCTCCCGCGATAGGGCGCGGCGATCACCGACGAGCCCGACAGCGCGAACATCCGGTTCTCCGACCCGATGAAAATCCGGCAGCCGGGGGCGTCGCGCGCGCCCTCGAGCAGGCGGACGATCTCCTGCGCTTCCTCGAGCTCGTCGAGCAGCCGCCGCACCCGCTCGAGGTCCGCGGCGGCGGTGACGTCGATCAGGTTGGCGTGCCCGCGCACGATCAGCACCGGGCGGCGCGCATGGTCCTGGGTCCAGGCGGCGAGGCCCGAGGCGACCAGTTCCGCGGCGGCGGCGTCGATCGCCTCCTTGCGGTCGCGGATCTCGGCGCGCAGCCGCGCCTCGGCTTCGGCCAGCGTCAGTCCCGACAGGCGGGCGTTGATGAAGTTGCTGACCTCGCTTAGCGCCGCCGCCGTCGTCCCCGATTCAAGCGAGACGATCCGGTTCTCGACGCTGCCGTCGGCCCCGACCAGCACGGCCAGTGCCCGGGTGTCGCTCAACGGCACGAAATTCAGCTGCTTGAGGCGCATTTCCTGCTTCGGCGCGAGGACCACGCCGGCGGCCTGGGACAGGCCCGACAGCGCCGCCGACGCGGCCGCCAGCGCATCCTCGATCGGCTGGTCGCGGACGATCTGCCGCTCGATTTCGGCCCGCTCGCGCGGATCGGGCGCGGAGGCCTGCATGATCCCGTCGACGAACAGGCGCAGCCCACTATCGGTCGGGATTCGCCCCGCTGAGGTGTGCGGATGGGTCAGCAACCCCCGCTCCTCGAGCTCCTGCATCACCCCGCGGATCGAGGCCGGCGACAGGTTGATGCTTCCGGCGAGCACTTTCGATCCCACCGGAAGGCCGCGCTCGAGATAGGCCTCGACCACCTGGCTGAAGATGTCGCGCATGCGGTCGGTGAGTTCGCCGATGGGCTGGGTCATGCGTACGCATCTAGGATTGGAGCGATTGCCGGTCTAGGGAGCGCCCGCACCAGTATCAGGAGACCTGCCTTTATGCGCCCGTCCGGACGCGCCCCCGACCAGATGCGTGAATTGAAATTCGAGCCCGGCTTCACCCGCCATGCCGAGGGCGCCTGCCTGGTCAGCTTCGGCGACACGCGCGTGCTGTGCACCGCGAGCGTCGAGGACCGGGTACCGCCCTTCCTGCGCGGCAAGGGCCAGGGCTGGGTCACGGCCGAATACGGCATGCTGCCGCGCGCGACGCACACCCGCGGCAACCGCGAGGCGGCCAAGGGCAAGCAGTCGGGCCGGACCCAGGAGATCCAGCGCCTGATCGGCCGCTCGCTCCGGGCCGTCATCGACCTGCCCAAGCTCGGCGAGCGCCAGATCATCGTCGATTGCGACGTGATCCAGGCCGACGGCGGGACACGCACCGCAGCGATCTCCGGGGGCTGGGTCGCGCTGCGGATCGCCGTCGACAAGCTGTTGGAAGCGAAGGGGCTTGCGATCGATCCGA
This sequence comes from Sphingomicrobium sp., assembly GCA_035637935.1. Taxonomy (GTDB): domain Bacteria; phylum Pseudomonadota; class Alphaproteobacteria; order Sphingomonadales; family Sphingomonadaceae; genus Sphingomicrobium. The sequence goes on along the minus strand of DASRAY010000048.1, from coordinate 12,848 downwards.
TCCGCACGCAGGTCGCCGCGGTCAGCTGCGGCATCCACCAGGGCAATGCCGTGCTCGACCTCGATTACGAGGAGGATTCGACGGCCGGCAGCGACGGCAATTTCGTGTTGACCGCGGACGGCGCGATCGTCGAAGCGCAGCTCACCGCCGAAGGCGAGACGTTCGACGAGGAAGGGCTGCTGCGGCTGCTGCGGCTCGCCCGGATCGGCTGCGGCGAGATTTTCGCAGCCCAGCTGAAGGCGACCGGACGATGAGGCCGATCGGCGACAAATTGGTCATCGCGACCCACAACCCGGGCAAATTGCGCGAGATCGCCGAGCTGGTCGCGCCGCTCGGCATCGCCTGCGTCGGTGCCGCCGAGCTCGACCTTCCCGAGCCCGAAGAGATCGGCAACACCTTCGCCGACAATGCCGATTTGAAGGCGCGCGAGGCGGCGGACTTGAGCGGCCTCCCAGCCCTCGCCGACGACAGCGGCCTGTGCGTCGACGCGCTTCACGGCCGCCCCGGCATCTTCTCCGCCCGCTGGGCCGAGGACGAAGACGGCAACCGTGACTGGGCCCGCGCGATGGACAAGGTGTGGCGCGAGGTCGAAGCGACCGAGCCCGACGCGGCACCGGCCGCGCATTTCGCCTGTTCGCTGGCGATCGCCTGGCCCAACGACGGCCAGGTCGAGACGTTCGACGGCCGGGTCGACGGCACGTTGGTTTGGCCGCCGCGGGGCGACAAGGGGTTCGGCTACGACCCGATGTTTGTCCCCGTCGGCCACGACCAGACGTTCGGCGAGATGGAGCCGCTCGCCAAGCACAAGATGAGCCACCGCGCGGAGGCCTTCCGCAAGTTCGTCGAGGCACTCAACGAATGAGCGGCGGCGAGCCGCTCGCGCTGTACGTCCATTGGCCATTCTGCGTCAGCAAATGCCCCTATTGCGATTTCAACAGCCACGTCCGCGCGGCCATCGACCAGGAGGCGTGGTGCGCGGCGTTGCTAGCCGACCTCGCGCATGAGGCGCGGCTCCTGCCCGGCCGCACCCTGACCTCCATCTTCTTCGGCGGCGGCACTCCGTCGCTGATGGAGCCGGCGACGGTCGAAGCGATCGTCGCAGCGGCGCGCGCGCACTGGGTGCCCGCCGCCAACCTCGAGATTACGCTCGAGGCCAATCCAAACTCGGTCGAAGCGGCGCGCTTTCGCGACCTCGCGGCCGCGGGCGTCAACCGCCTCTCGCTCGGCCTGCAGAGCTTCGACGATGCCGCGCTGGCCTTCCTCGGTCGCGCCCACTCGTCCCGCGAGGGCTTCGCCGCGCTCGAGACGGCGCAGCGCAATTTCCGCCGCGTCAGTTTCGACCTGATCTATGCGCTGCCCGGCGACACCGTCGACGGCTGGTCGGCGACGCTGGCGCAGGCGCTCAGCCTCGGCACCTCGCACCTGTCGCTCTACCAGTTGACGATCGAGCCGGGGACGCGCTTCGCCTCGATGGTCGCGAAGCGCGAGTTCGAGCCGCTCGAGCCCGATTCCGCGGCGACCATGTTCGAGCTGACCGACGCCATGACGTCGGCGGCCGGAATGCCGGCCTACGAGATCAGCAATCATGCGCGGCCCGGGCAGGAGAGCCGCCACAACCTCACCTACTGGCGCTACGGCGATTATGCGGCTATCGGGCCGGGCGCACACGGGCGCCGTCTCGGCAAGCGCACGATGCGCCACCGCAAGCCTGAGAATTTCCTGTCGGCAGTAACGCGCAACGGCCACGGCCTTGTCGAGGAAGCGGCCCTGTCATCGATCGAAGCGGCGGACGAGGCGCTCGTCATGGGACTGCGCCTCCGCGAAGGGATCGACGGCGACGCGATCGCCGGCCGCTTTGGCCTCGACTCGATCGTCGATTGGGCGAGGGTCGATCGTCTCGTCGCGTCCGGTCATCTCGACCGCACCGGCAGTCGAATCGCGCTGACGTCGCGCGGGCGGCTGGTGCTCGACGCGATCCTCGGTGAAATCGCCGCAGTGCCTATTTCGGCGGAGGCTGCTGCGGCGCCGCTGCCGGCGTTGCTGCAGGCGTAGCAGCGGCGGCCGCCTTCGCCTTCTGGTCCGCCTCCGCCTTGGCATTATCGGCGGCGACTCCGGCGAGGAACTTGTAGTTGTCGACCGAGCTCGCGAGATAGTCGTCGACGGTCATGTCGGCGTCCTGGGCCGCATCCTTGCGCTTGGTGCCGTTCTTGACCTCGAAGGCGATCAGCGCGTCCCGCAGCGCATTTATCTGAGCGCTGCAGGCATTGCGCACATAGGCTTCATAGGCGTCGCCCCCGACCTTCTCCTTCTTGGCCTGAGTGCTGGTCTGCTTGAGGCAGTCCTTGTAGGCGATGGTCGGAGCGGCAACGGCGGCCTGCGACGCAAGCATGGACACCGCCGAGGCGGCAATCAGTACAATCATCGTACCTCTCCCCAGGCACTCACGACGAATGACCGGAGCATGACTCCTTTTGCGAGCCAGTGGAAGTGCTTATCGCATACGCCCGATGACCGATGCCCTGCCCCCCGGACTGTACCTTGTCGCCACCCCGATCGGGAACCTCGGGGACCTCGGCGCCCGCGCCGCCGAGACGCTGCGGCGCGCCGACCGCATCCTCGCCGAGGACACGCGGGTCACCGCCAAGCTGCTGGCGCATATCGGGTCCAGGGTGCCGATGAGCCGGTACGACGACCATTCGACCGAGCCCGAGCGACAGAGAATCGTCGAACGCCTCGGCACGGAGGCGGTCGCGCTGGTCAGCGATGCCGGAACCCCGCTGATCTCCGACCCCGGCTACAAGCTCGTCCGGCAGGCTCGCGGGGCGGGCCATTTGGTCGTGACCGTGCCGGGACCGTGCGCCGCGATCGCCGGGCTGACAGTCTCAGGATTGCCGACAGACCGCTTCCTGTTCCTTGGCTTCCTGCCCGCCAGGGCCAAGGCCCGATCCGACGCGATCGCCGAGATCGCGTCGGTTCGGGCGACGCTGGTCCTCTATGAGAGCGGAGCGCGTCTCGGCGAAACGCTCGGAGCCCTCAGGAAGCAGCTCGGCCCGCGCGATGCCGCGGTCGCGCGCGAGCTCACGAAGCTTCACGAGGAATGCGTGACCGGCACCTTGGCGGAGCTGACCGAACGCTACGCTTCTGTCGTCCCTAAGGGGGAGATCGTCATTGTCGTCGGTCCGCCGGGGGAGGCCGAGGCAGTCAGCGATCGCGATCTCGATCGCCTCCTCGAGGCGGCGATGGCACGGCTGTCGCCGTCGCGCGCCGCGGCCGAGGTCGCGGAGCAGCTCGGCATTCCGCGCAAGCGGGCCTACGCTCGCGCCCTGGGCCTGTCGCGCGAATGACCCGTCGGGAAGCCGAAAAACGCGGCCGCGGCGCCGAGACCATCGCAGCCATGTATTTGCGCATTCACGGCTGGCGCATCCTCGCCCGGCGCGCGCGCGTGCCCGGGGGCGAAGTCGACATCGTCGCCCGGCGCGGCCGGACCCTCGCCTTTGTCGAGGTCAAGGCGCGCGGGACCGAGGAGTCTGCCGCCTTCGCGCTCGACGAGTGGCGGCTGCGACGCGTCGCGGTCGCCGCCGAGCGGCTGATGCCGCGCTACATGGACGGCGTCGACGAAGTGCGCATCGACGCAATCTTCATCGTCCCGTTCCGCTGGCCGAAGCATCTGCCGAACGTCTGGCAAGGGTGACAAAGGCCAAGGCGTCGCCTAGGCGCGCCGCATGTCGCTTCGCGTTGCCGTGCAGATGGACCCCCTCGAAGGGATCAACATTTCGGGCGATTCGACCTTCGCCGTGATGCTCGGCGCGCAGGCGCGCGGCCACCAGCTCTATCATTATCTCGCCGACGCGCTGACCTGGCAGGACGGGCGGCTGTATGCGGGCGCGCACGCGGTTAGCGTGCAGGCGATTTCAGGCGACCATTTCCGCTTGGGCGACTTCACCATCCTCGACCTCGCCCGCGACGTCGATGTCGTGCTGATGCGCCAGGACCCGCCGTTCGACCTCGGTTACATCACCGCCACCCACCTGCTCGAGCGAATCCGGGACGAGACCCTGGTGGTCAACGACCCGGCGGCCGTGCGCGACGCGCCGGAGAAACTGTGGGTGCTCGACTTCGCCGAGTTCATGCCCCCGACGGCGATCACCCGCTCGCTCGGGGTCGCGCGCAAGTTCCTCGCCGAACATGGCGACATCGTCGTCAAGCCGGTCCACGGTTTCGCCGGCGGGTCGGTGTTCCGGATCGGCCCCGACGGCCGCAACCTCGCCTCGCTGATCGAGCTGTTCAACCGCAGCTACCGCGAGCCCCACGTCCTGCAGCAATTCATCCCGGAGATCGCCGCGGGCGACAAGCGCATCGTGCTGGTCGACGGCGCGATCGCCGGAGCGGTCAACCGCGTGCCCGGCGAAGGCGAGATTCGCTCCAACCTCGCGGTCGGCGGCAAGGCGGCCAAGACCGAGCTCACCGACCGCGAGCAGGAGATTTGCGCCGTGCTCGGGCCCGAGTGCCGCAAGCGCGGCCTGCTGTTTGTCGGCATCGACGTCATCGGCGGCCGCTGGCTGACCGAAATCAACGTCACCTCCCCGACCGGCATCGTCGCGATCGACTCATTCAACGGAAGCGACACCCCGGGAGTGATCTGGGACGCGATCGACCGCCGCCTGGCCGAGCGCCGGAGCTGAGCCGATGAGCGACTGGGTCGTACGCCTGATCGAGCAATCGGGCTATCTCGGGGTTGCCTTCCTGATGTTCCTCGAGACCATTTTCCCGCCGATCCCGTCGGAGGTGATCATGCCGGTCGCGGGAGTCGCCGCCGCCCAGGGCAAGCTCGGCTTCACCTTGTCGGTGGTCGCGGGGACGGCCGGCGCGATGCTCGGCAACATCGTCTGGTACCTCGCCGCCCGCGCCCTCGGCCACGACCGCCTGAAGCCGATCATCCGGCGCCACGGCAAATGGCTGACGCTCGACTGGAACGACGTCGAAAAGGCACATCGCTGGTTCGACCGTCACGGCGTTGCGCTGGTGTTCATCGGCCGGCTGATCCCGACCATCCGCTCGATCGTGTCGATCCCCGCGGGGCTGCTCGACATGCGCTTTCGCAATTTCGTCATCGCCTCGACGATCGGGACGGCGGTGTGGACCGCGGTCCTCGCCGGCGCCGGCTACAAGCTGCAGGAGAATTTCCGCGACATCGGCAAGGTGATCGGCCCGGCGTCGAACCTGATCCTCGGCGCGCTGGTGATCGCCTATGTCTGGCGCCTGCTCACCCACAAGCTCGACCCCGAGGAATAATTCCGTCCGAATCGGGCCGGCAATCCGCGCAAATCTCCCGCGCACGTCGCTAAGCATTTCATCCGGAACGGTTATTTAGCTTCCGATTCACCACTTCCGGATACCGCGATCGGGTCGCGGCGGTGGCCGGCTACCCCACATGTCGGGCGCCGCCGCGACAAACTTCCGTCAGCGTATCAAGCGCGGGGGTGGGCGTGGCGGTAGACGTCGAGCAGGCGCGCCGCGTCCACCGCCGTATAGATCTGGGTCGACGACAGGCTCGCATGGCCGAGTAATTCCTGCAGCGCCCGCAAGTCCGCGCCCCGCGCCAGCAGGTGCGTGGCGAAGCTGTGGCGCAGCGCGTGCGGCGTCAGGCTGTCCGGCAGCCCGAGCCGCCGCCGCGCCGCCGCGACCGACCGCCGCACCAGATCTGGATTGAGCGGACCGCCGCGCGCGCCGACGAACAGCGGCCCATCGCTCGCCCGCGGCCAGGGGCATTGCCGGACATAGTCCTCGATTGCCTCGCGAACCGCCGGAACGATCGGCACGACCCGGGTCTTCGACCGTTTGCCGGTCACGCGCAACGTGGTGCCGATCGGCAGTGCGCGGGCCGTCAGGGACAGCGCCTCGGCCACGCGCAGCCCGGCGCCGTAGAGCAACAACAGGATGGCGAGGTCGCGCGCCCCGAGCCACGGCGCGCTGGCGGCTGCGGCGGCGTCCTCGGCGAGCCCCATCGCCTCGTCCGGGGCGGCCGGCCGAGGCAGCGTGCGCGGGCGCCTGGGCGCGCGCGTGCGCGGCAGTTGCGCGGGCGTCCCGGCCTGCTCCGCCGCATATTTGAGGAAGGCGCGGACCCCCGACAGCTCGCGCGCGGCCGACGACGGGCCAAGCCCTTCGCCGCGCCGCTTGGCGAGGAAGGCGCGCAGGTCGGCCGCCGCCAGGCTGAGCAGCGCATCCGAGCCGATCGCCTCGCCGCGATAGCCGCCGAGGAACTGGATGAAGCGGTGGGCGGTCGCGACATAGGCGCGAACGGTGTGAGCCGAGCGCCGGCGATCGTGCTGCAGGTGGCCGGCCCAGCGCGCCGCGAGCGCGGCGGCGGGATGAGTCGTCAGGGAAGCTTCGGGTCGATCAGCCACCGGCGGATGATAGCCGCAACGCTGCGTCCGAGGAACATCAGCAATTCCGAGCCGTGGCGGGCGTCGAGGCTGAGCTCGGCACGCTGCCCGAGCGCGAGCAGGCCGCGCGGCAGCGGCGGCTCGCATTCGATCCGGATCAGCGCCTCGGCGCGGATCAGGCCGCACGCCGGCCCGAACAACGGATGGCCGCGCCTAACGGTGCGCATCTCCACGCCGTCGACCTGGCCGATCGCCCGCTCGACCAGGCGCGGCTCGACGCTCTGCACGCCGTTGCCGTCGGCCCGGAAACCCTTGTCGCCGACGATCAGCGCCAAAGCGACCGCGTCGATCCCGAGGATCAGCGGCCATTCCTGGGTGACGACGTGGAGCAACGCGTCGATCCCGTCGGCCTCCATCGCCGCCAGCACCGCCGAGTGGATCGAAGAGACCGCGCCCGAATGGCCGCGTGCGAAGGCGATCAAATCCTGGTTGGCCTCTTCGACCGCGCCGAGACGGTCGCGGAGATGCGCCACCGCGCGCTCTTCGAAGGGGATGACCGTGGCCATGGCGGCGGAAGATACGCCTCGGGCGGTTAATTTCCTACTGACCGACTCGGCGCGCTCGACAAGTCGTTGAGTCAATGCAATTTCACCACGCATGTTTTGGATCGTTCTCGCCGCAGCCTCCGCTCAGCTGAGCCCTCCGCTAGGAACCGATATTCGTTCGCTGTTCAGCTACGATGATGTGCCGATGGAATATCTGCCTGCGGAGAGCGACCGGAGCGTTGGGATCAGACTAACCGTCCGTCCGGACGGGCACGTTCAAAGCTGCGACGTCGAATATACGAGTGGCGTCGATGGTCTCGATGTTTACACCTGCAAGCTAGCGAAGCGACGCGCTAGGTTCGCTGCGGCGTCCGCCGAAATGGGCAAACCCTCCTACGCGGTGTACCGCGCCACGATACGGTGGGTCGTCACAGGTTTCGCAAAACCTTCGCCGAAGCCGGTCAACACGGACTTGGTGCTGACAGTTAACGAACTCCCGAAGGGGGCAAAATCGCCTGCATATGTCAGCCTGATGTTTGTCGTCGACGAAAGGGGCCGGACATCATCCTGCTCCGCTGAGAAGGTGGCGCCAGGCCAGTATTCAGGTGATCCGCAACTCCTGCAGATGGCTTGCGAGGAAATCCCCAAGAGCTACCGACCCACACCAGCCAAAGACGATCGGGGCAACCCGGTTGAATCCGTGCAAGACGCGATCGTCGCGTTCACCACCGAATAATCGCACAAAATGAAAGCGGCGGCGCCTTGCGACGCCGCCGCCAGAACTCAACAGACTTCGGATTAAGCTTAGAGCTTGGCCGAAACGTTGTTGAAGGTCGTGCCCAGCTTCGAACCGATGCCGGTCATCGCGCCAATCGCCGCAACGGCGATGAGAGCAGCAATCAGACCGTATTCGATGGCGGTCGCACCCTTCTCGTTCTTGATCAGCTTCAGAAACTTGCTCATGGTCTAGCTCCTTGGTTCCAAAGAGGCAGAAGCCTCCTCCTGCAGTCCACTCGCAGGATGGGAGCAGTTTTAGGCCCCGAGCCGTTAGGAAAGTCTTACCCCCGAGGGTTGACAGCCGTTAACCGCGAATTTCTTCCAACGGTCTTGAAATCACCCGATTTTCTGGCCGGTCTTCTGCCAGTCGGCGAGGAAGCTCTCGATCCCGGCGTCGGTCAGCGGGTGCTTGAACAGCTGCCAGATGATCTTGGGCGGAGCGGTCATCACGTCGGCGCCGAGCTTGGCCGCTTCGACCACATGCATCGGATGGCGAACGCTGGCCGCGAGGATCTGCGTCGGAAAATCATAATTGTCGTAGATCAGCCGGATGTCGGCGATGAGCCCCATGCCATCGGTCGCGACATCGTCGAGCCGGCCGATGAACGGGGAGATGAAGGTCGCCCCGGCCTTGGCCGCAAGCAGCGCCTGGGCCGGAGAGAAGCAGAGCGTCACGTTGACCATCGTCCCGTCCGCCGTCAGCGCCTTGCATGCCTTCAGCCCGGCCGGGGTCAGCGGCACCTTGATCGCGATATTGTCCGCGATCTTCCGCAGCACCTCGGCCTCGCGCATCATCCCCTCATAGTCGAGCGCGACGACCTCGGCCGACACCGGCCCGCTGACCACGCCGGCGATCTCGCGCACGACCTCGAGGAAGTCGCGGTCGGCCTTGTGCACCAGCGACGGGTTGGTCGTGACCCCGTCGAGCAGCCCGGTGTCGGCGAGCTCGCGAATCTCGGCAATCTCGGCGGTGTCGGCGAAGAACTTCATCGGTTTGCTAATGCCCCCGCTATGGTCGATGACGCAGTGTCCCTTGCGGCATAGCCGGTGGGGCCGGTCGCGTCATCCGATTCGAGGGAGCAGCAATGACCGAGCACGTCAGGGTCGAACGGGACGGCGCCGTGCTGGCGATCACGCTCGCCCGGCCCGAGCGCCGCAACGCGATCACCGTCGCCATGTACGCCGCCCTCGCCGACGCGATCGAGAGCGCCGCGGACGATCCGGCGATCCGGGTGATCACCATCCGCGGCGAGGGCCAGGATTTCGCCGCCGGCAACGACCTCGCCGATTTCCTCGAGGCGCCGCAGCGCGACGGCAGCGAGATCCCGGTGTGGCGCCTGCTCCGCGCCCTCGCCGAGTGCGAAACTCCGATCGTCGCCGCCGTCCACGGCAATTGCGTCGGGATCGGGACCACCATGCTGCTCCATTGCGACCTGGTCGTGGCCGATCCGAGCGCGCGCTTCGCGATGCCGTTCGTCGACCTGGCGCTGGTCCCGGAAGCGGCCAGCTCGCTGATCTTCCCGCGCCTCGCCGGCCGCGGCCGGGCGGCGCGCTACCTGCTGCTGTGCGAGCCGTTCGGGGCCGAGGAGGCGCTCGCCATCGGCCTCGTCAGCCATCTCGCCGAAGCCGGCGCCCTCGAGCGCGAGCAGGGCCGGCTGGTGGTCGCGCTGCTCGCCAAGCCGGCCGAGGCGCTGGCCCGCACCCAGCACCTGCTGCGTCACGGCACGCGCGAGGAAACGCTCGAACGGATGAAGCTGGAGAGCGCGGAGTTCGCCGACCGCCTGGCCTCGCAAGAGGTCAAGGATGCGATCGCTGCCTTCTTCGCGAAACGCAAAGCTTAGTGGGCGATGTAGACCCGCTTGCTTCGCGTGAGCGTGATCGCCGGCCCGCTGAAGAACAGGAAGTTGGGCGTCACGGTGTAGGTGATCTGCAGGTCGCGGCAGTAGACGCACGAGCTGGTAGCCGGCGTGGTCACCGTCGGGGCCCCGAAGCTGCCGATGTTCGATCCGAACTTCTTGGCGTTGATCGCGGCCTTGATCGCATCGTCGGTCGGCGAGTTGCAATTGTTGCCGCTCGGCGTGCACAGGGTCGCGAACCGGGCGCCTTCACCCAGCGCGTGCTGCATCCCGGCATTGGCCTGGTAGATCAGCCCGACCTGGAAGATGCCGTAGATCATCACGACCATGACCGGCAGAGCGATCGCGAACTCGATCGCCGCGGCGCCGCGCTGGTCGCGGCGAAGGCGTTTCCAGATGCTCATTGGGTCCTCAATCCGGCCTTGCCGTGAAGCGTGAACGTGCCGTTGGAGTTGGCGCCCGGCCAGCGGCGCGAGGCGAACATCGGCGTGAAGGTCCCCTGGATGTCGATCGTCACCCAGCGGGCATAGGTCTGGCTGCCCGGGCACACCGAATTGTAATCGGCGGCGCGCGCGCCGTTGCACTCCAGCCAGAAGTCGATGGTGACGTCACTGTCGGTCGCGCTGGCGAAGCCCGACGCCCGCGCCGCGGCCGACGCCTCGCTCTTCAACGTGTCATAGGTGCTAGCCGTCGTATTGTACTGCTGCACCTTCTCGATCGCGCGATAGGCCGCCTGCTCCAGCTGGAGCTTGGCGGAGTAAGCGCGGCTGATGTCGACCATGCCGATCAGCAGCGACGAGAGGATCGGGAGCGCCAGCCCCATCTCGATCAGCGAGGCGCCGTTTTCGTCGCGGGCTAGCGATTTGATACGCCGGGTCATCCGACCAGCCTCACTTTCTTGCCGACAAAGGAATGGGCGCCCGAACCGGCCGGGCAGGTATTGTTGACAGCGCTGTTGCCGGTGAAGGTCACCCGCTTGGTCACGATCTGCATGCAGTTCGTGTTCTGGCCCGACGTGCCGTTGAAGGTGATGTCGGCCCGCGGGAAATAGAGCGCGCCTTCGAGCTTGGACGAGCTGTTGCCGTTGATTTTGACGCTGTTGTCGGCAGTCGCGCGGCGATCCTGGTAGTAGATCATCCCGGCGTACGTACCGCTGGTCGGCGCCGTCAGGTCGAGCTGCCCGCCCTGCATGTCGACGCCGCCGATCGAGCTGGCGTCCGTCGCCGCGGTGGTGCTGGTCATGATGAACGTGCAGCCGGTGCAGTGGAGCTCGGCGTTGTTGCTGTTCATGCCCAGGCTGCCCTGGTTGATCACGTAGATCCCCGGATCGAGCGTAACCCGGCCCTTGATGTCGACATTCCCCTGGAAGCATTTGACGCCGCCGCCGGGGTTGGCGAGTTCCGGATTGGTCGTCGAATTGTAGGTGTTGTTGGGCGAGTTGTTCGGGAAGTTCGAGCAGCTGCTGAACGCCGGAATGGGAACATTGGCGAAGGGATCGGCCTGTTCGACCGTGAACGGCTGGAGGACCGTTCCGGTGCCCCAGTGGGTGCTCGCCGGGATCCCGCCGACCGCCGCGATCGGGCTCGCCGCCACGCTCGACGACCCGGTCGCCACGGCGGCGCTCATCGACACCGAGTTGGTGATCATCCCGCAGCCGAGGTTGACGTCGGTGCTGCCGGTCGCGTCGATGCCGGTCACCGCCTGGTTTTCGAGGCTGATGACGCAATAGTTGCCCGACGGCACGACCGTCGCGACGCCGGTCGCGGTGATCGTCGGCGTGCTGCTCAGGAACATGCCGGAGAAGCCGAGCGACTTCTGCACCGAGAGCTGGACCTGAACCGCGTAGGGATCGCTGGCATAGGTCCCCGAGGTCGGCGCGCCCACCACCTTGGTGTAGGTGTAGGCGATGTGGTTGTTGTAGCTAAGGTCGTGATCGACCGAGCTCGCGACGTTCGTCCGCGCCCCGTCGTCCTGGACGATCGCATAGACCCCGGCCATCGCTCCGGAATCGGCGGCGCGCTGAAGCTGCCGCTTCCACAAGGCCCACTGGATGGTGTCGCTGGCGAGGCCGGCCGAGCCGATGACGAGCGGCAGCGCGGCCCCGATGATCACCAGGGCGTTGCCGCGTTTGTCGCGCCAGAGCTTTTTCATGAAACCGATCATTCGGGCGTCCCCAAAGCAAAGCGTGCGCTAAGTCAGGGGCCGCTCTACGGGAGTCACGGTGAGGGAAGAGTTGAGGCCTGTGGTTAACCCGCGTTGACCATGATCGCCTGTCCCAATCTTGCACTGGGCTGTCTTACGCCTATAATACAGCTAAAGCCTCTTGCGCGGCATGGCGCGCCCGTTCACGGATTGGCCAGCCGCTCATCGAGGCGATGAAAGGACGAGTCATTATGGCGACCGACCCCGCCACCGAGACCGAGACCAGGACCAAGCTCAAGCTCGACCCGCCCGAGGCGTTGCAGCCCGTGCCGCTCGCCGAGGCCGCCGGGCTGGTGCCGCTGAAGACCGAGGAGACGAGCGAGCTCGACAAGCGCGTCAGCCAGTTCGTCGACGAGCTCGCGGCGCTCGATTCGAACAGCCCCGACTTCGGCAAGAAGGTCGATCAGCTGACCGCGATGGGGCGCAAGGAGATCGCCGAGGCGGCCGGCGCCTCCAACCGTTTCCTCGACCGGCCGGTCAAGGCGATCGACAGCGACACCGGCATCGGCGCCGATTTGACCGAGCTTCGGCGGACGGTCGAGGCGCTGGATCCCAAGGAAGCGTCGAAGACCCGCAAGTTCCTCGGCATCATCCCGTTCGGCAACCGGATCGACCGCTATTTCGACAAATATCGCAGCTCCCAGACGCACATCCAGAAGATCCTCGGCAGCCTCGCCAACGGCAAGGACGAGCTCTTGATGGACAATGCCGCGATCGACACCGAGCGCGCCGGCTTGTGGAAGACGATGCACAAGCTCGAGCAGATGATCCACATCTCCAAGAGCCTCGACCAGAAGCTCGAGGACAAGGCCAACGAGCTCGACGCGACCGAGCCGGCCAAGGCCAAGGCGATCCGCGAGACGGCTTTGTTCTACACCCGCCAGCGCACCACCGACCTGCTGACCCAGATGGCGGTCACCGTTCAGGGCTATCTCGCCCTCGACCTGGTCAAGAAGAACAATGTCGAGCTGGTGAAGGGCGTCGACCGCGCCTCGACCACCACCGTGTCGGCGCTGCGCACCGCGGTCACCGTCGCCCAGGCGATGAGCAACCAGAAACTGGTGCTCGAGCAGGTCACCGCGCTC